>JAPKYY010000371.1 GCA_026394095.1 Acidobacteriota bacterium
GGGACACGGTTGAAGCGGGTGCCACGGAAGAGCAGGCTGCCGAGAGCGTTGTTGGAGTTCGGGGCCTGGATGGGGAAGCCGCTGGAGTAGCGCATGATGCCGCCGACGGTCCAGCCGCTGACGAGAGCTTTAGTGGCCCAGTTCTTGTTCCACTTGGGCGTGTCGTAATTGAAGCCGACAACGAGAACCTGAGGCTGGTCGTTGACGGAGAAGGCTTTCTGGTTGGGACGATTGTAGACGTCGTTGGTGGGTACGATGCCACCGGATTGGTTCTCTACGTTGGTGAGGTTCTTGGACCAGGTGTAGGCAACGGTGCCGGTGAGGCCCTTGGAGTAGCGCTTGGTGGCCTTGATCTGGAGGGAGTCATACCAGGTGCTGCCGAGGGGAGCCCAGAGGCTGCCGAGGCCGCCGAATTGCGGGTAGGGCCGGAGGGATTGAGCGAGGGTATTTGAGCCGGCAAAGCTGGCATAAGGCTTATTGAATCCACGTGCAGCGACGGCGGCAGAATCAATGCGTGCGTTGAGGAGGCTGCGATCGGCGGCGCTGTTGATGTCGAGACCAAAGGTCTTGAGGCGTGCGTCGGTGAGGCCGTTGTAATCGTTCAAGCCATCGGCCCGGAACCAGACGCCACGATTGCCGACGTATGCGGCTTCAACGACGAGGTTAGAGCCGAATTCACGCTGGAGGGAGAGATTCCAGTTGGCCATGCGCGGGGGCCGGCCGGCATTGGGGTCGAGAAGTGCGGGCGGGGAATTGATCTGACCGAGGCTGGGGCGGATGCCCGGGTCGTAGCTGGCGACGGTGAGGTCGGCGATGTTGTAGGAGAGGCCATTGCGGAGAACAGCGCCGGGTTCGGCGAAGGCGGGGTTGGAGAAGTTGATGGTGTTGAAGCCCATGCCGAGGGAATTGCCGCCCCCGATGTAGGCGAAGTTAGCGACCTGTGCGTAGCTGATGGCGAAGCCTGCGCGGGCCACCCATTTGGGTGAGAACTGATAGGCTGCACCGATGCGGGGGCCGAAGGCGTAGGGATAAGTTTTTGAGAGTTCGCAATTGCAGCGGCCGGCACCGTTGCCAGCGTAGCGAGTGGCACCGAGGAGATTTCCGGCAGCGGGGTTACGCAGGGTGGGGTCGAACATGGAGATGCGGTCGTGAAGTTCTGTGGAGGCAGGCTGGTAGTCGTAACGCATGCCGTAATCGAGGGTGAGCTTACGGGTGAGGCGCCAGGTGTCCTGGATGAAGAAGCCCCAGGTGGGACGACGGTATTGAGGATCCTGTGGATTTGAGACTGAGGCAGTGTTGGCGTTGCCCATCAGGAAGCTGGCGTAGGCGAAGCCGGCGTTGCCTCCGTTGAGGGCTACACCCTGGAGAGCGGGCATGGAGGTTTGAGCGACGTTGAAATCGAAGGTGCCCGCGACGTTGCCGGTAGACCTGTTGGTGAAGTTGTCGAACTTGTATTCGCCGCCATATTTGACGGAGTGGTTGCCCTTGATCCAGGTAGCGGAGGCTACAGCGGTGGGCTTGTCCTGCAGGTAGAGAGTGCGGTTTGTGGGGCCGATGTTGAAGCCGAGGCCACCCTGATTTCCACCGAGGGTGGTGATGCGCGGGAAGCCTGCGCCGAAGCCGCCTTTGAGGCCGAGCTGACCTGCGGCATCATAGCTGGTGATGACGTCGGGAGAGGCGTCAGGATTGCGATAGCGCTGGTAGCCGATACCGAGGTGTACGAGGAGGTTGGGGCGGAGGGACGTATCGAAGTTGATGCGCGTGGTGTGTGAGCGGATGATCTGATCGCGACGGGCGCTGATGGGATCTGGCAGGCCTTCCTGGCCGTTGTCTTTGTCGGTGCGCTGAAGGGAATAGTAAACGCTGATCTTGGTTGAGTCGGTGAAGTTGTGATCGACCTTGACGCTGGGGATGTCCTGGATCTTGCGAAAGTTGTAGCGGCGCTCGAAGTTGTTGATCAGGCCGGGCAAACTCGCTTTGGGGACGAGGGCCTGGATTTTGAGTGAGACCGGATCGAGCAGCGACTGGGGGATGACATTGTTGGCGAAGACGTCGCGGTAGATGCGGCCGTCAACGGTGCGGCTGGTGCGGGGATCGTAGATGGTGTTTTCGAGGATCGAGCGGCCGAGGCCGTCGGTGCCGAGATTGCGGCCGGTGAGGGCGGCGGAGAAATCGCCATTGCGGAATCCGTCAGTAGGGACAGTGCCGTAGCCATCAAACTTGCCTTCTTTGTTGAGGTACTTCTCGTAGTTGACGAAGAAAAAGGTGCGGTTGCGGCCATTGTAGAGTTTCGGGATGTAGACTGGGCCACCGAAGGTGCCGCCGAAGTTGTTGCGGCGAGCCCGAGGGCGGACAAGTTGATTATTGCCGTTGTTCGTGAAGGGGATGCCAGCATTGAAGGCTTCGTTGACGAAGTAGTCGTAGACGGAGGCGTGGTAGGTGTTGGTGCCTGAGCGAGAAGTGAAGTTGAAGAGGCCGCCACCGACCTGGCCGAATTCGGCGGAGTAGTTGGAGGTTTGGAGGGTGAATTCTTCGACAGCTTCAACCGAGGCTTGAGATTCATCGGAGACGCGGCCGTCGAGGGCGCTGGTGGTGTCCTGGCCTTCGAAGATGATCTTGAAGGTGCCGGCAGGAGCGCCGTTTACCTTGATGTTGTTCCAGCCGTTGATGGAGGCACCGGGTGAGAGTTGGGCGAAGCTGAGCGGGTTGCGAATGGCGCCTTGGCCGATGGCGAAGTTGAGGGGCAACTGGTTGAGCTGTTCGCGATTGATGGTAGTGGCTGCTGCAGCGCTTTCTGTGTTGAGAAGCGGGGCTTCAGAGGTAACCGAGATGGATTCGGCGGCAGAGCCGAGTTGGAGGGCGATGTCGATGGCAGCGGTTTGGGCTACCTGGACGCGGACGCCTTTCTGGACATATTTGCGGAAGCCCTGAACTTCGACGGTGATGTCGTAGATGCCGGCGCTGAGGTAGGGAGCGGTGAAGCTGCCGGTGGCGGTGGACTTTGTTTCCAGTTTGATGCCAGTGGCTGAGTTTACGATCACGACGGATGCGTTGGGGATGAGTGCTCCGCTAGCGTCGGAGATGGAGCCGGTAATTGTGCCGCGGTCGGATTGAGCGAAGGCGGCCAGGAAGGTGAGTGTGAGGGATAACAGCAGACGAAGTGTTTTCATAGGAGCAACAGGGTGCCCCGACTATATCAGAAACAATTGATTCAACGACCAGTTTTAGCTCTTATGGCTAGCTTGAAGCCGAAGCGGTGAGTTCTGGCTGGAGAGTCTGGATCTCTTCGAGGCCGATGTCGCGGGTGGGTAGAGTGAACCAGAAGCGGCTGCCGCTGCCCACTGCGCTTTCTACTCCGACCTCGCCGCCATGCGCTTTGGCCATATGTTTGACGATGGCGAGGCCGAGACCAGTGCCGCCGAGTTCGCGCGAGCGGGCTTTGTCGACGCGGTAGAAGCGTTCGAATAGACGGGACAGGTCTTCCTGCGGGATGCCGGCCCCGGTATCTTTTACAGAGATTTCGACGAAGGGGATTTTGTAGTCCGGGTGGTCGAAGATTCTGGATTGCAGATTGATGCGACCACCCTGTGGGGTGTACTTAATCGCATTGTCGAGGAGATTGGATAATACCTGGTGGACAGCTTCGGCATCACAGAAGACTTCGAGGTAGGAGCCATCTGCTTCGAGCGGTACGTCTTCGATGACGAGGTCGATCTGCTTCTTGGCTGCGATGGGAATGAGGGATTCCTGACAGCCTTGCAGTAGGCCCATGACGTAGTAGCTGGCGAACTGGAATTTGGTGATGCCGAGTTCAATGCGAGAGAGGGTGAGTAGGTCTGCGATGAGGCTACCCAGCCTTGCGGCGTTGGCGCTGATGATGTTGAGGAACTTGACGTTGTGGACGGGGTCTTCGATGGCTCCGTCGAGGAGAGTTTCGGTATAGCCCTGGATCGAGGCAAGCGGTGTGCGCAATTCGTGGGAAACGTTGATGATGAAGTCTTTACGGACGCGTTCGAGTTTTTCGAGTTCTGAATGTTCCCGCTCAAGCTGCTCGAACATGGCTTCGAGTTTTTCTCCGGTCTCATTCAACTTGCTGCCGAGGATGCCGAGTTCGTCTGAACCGGTGACGCTGAGGCGGGCCTGGAAGTTTCCTTGTGCCAGTTCGGCGGCGTAATCGATGATCTGGCCGAGTTTTCGCGATACCCAGCGGGCGAAGAAGGCAGTGAGGATGATGGCCGGGATAAAAGCGATACCAGTTGCGGTGAGGAGATGGCCGCGGATGATGCTGACCTGAGTCTGGACTTCTTTGAGGGGAACGGCGAGGCGGAGGGCGCCAGAAGGGGCCGGGACTGCGACGTAGAGATAGTTGATACCGACGGAGGCGCTGAGGCGCTTGTCAGAGCCCATACGTCCGTTCAGGGCTTCAATGATTTCAGGCCGGTTGGAGTGATTGTCCATCTTGCCGGGAGACTGCTCTGTGTCGGCCAGGACGGTGCCATCGCGGCGCACGATACTGATACGGCCTCCGGCCGCGCGTGCAACAGCCAAAAGATGTTTGTTGTCTGCGAGCATCGAAGACTCTTCGAGAGCAAGGATGTTGCACTTCTGAGAAAGCTCCGCTTTGAGCGTGTCGACGTAGGTGTCTTCGGCAATCCGGGAGGCCATGAAGTCTACGGCAACCAGACATGTGATCAGAACGGCAAGGACGGCCGTGATGAGTTTGAGGAAAATGCGGCCTGTGAGGCGGGGCATGATATTTAAAGGATATCCATGTCGGGGTTACAGATTGGTGACAAGTTCAAACGCGACAACTTGAAGATTCTTGTATGGCAAATACCAAAGAAGTGGCGCGACGGGCGGGCCTGAGTGATCGACGCGCTATCAGCCCTGCCAGGTTGCGCTCGAATCCAACATCCAACGAATCCTTTTGAGAGGATTTTCGTCAACGTGGCACTAGTTGGTTATGCTGCGTATTTTTGCTTCTTTGCTTTTTGTGCTCTCACTGTGTGGGGCCAGTGGGGAAGACGCGCAGATTGCTTCGCGGTTGAAATCGAAGATGGCTCGATCAAAGCTCAAATCAGACGGATTGCAGTATCGGGTAGAGGGTGGGACGGTGGAGTGGTCTGGTACGGTGAAGATTCCACAGCGTAAAGGAGCGGCTACGCGTATGGCAAAATCCGCAGGTGCCAAGCGGGTGCTCAATCGAATTGTGGTGCAGCCGGGGCCGACGGGTAGCGCGGTAAAAGCGAGTCCTCGCGCAGTTACGGTTCAAGTTCCAAGGCGCTGACGGGCACGGTCGATGTTAGTCTGCTAAGACGTGGACGAAATTTCAACTCCCTCCAGACCCTTCCTGAAACCGGTGCTTGCCTGGCTCGCGCTCCTGCCGCTGTTGATTGTGGTGTTTTATCCGGCGATGAGCGGGTCTTTTCTGCTCGATGATTCGAGTGGAATCCAGAATAACTCCGACATCCGCCATGTCACTGTCGACAATCTTATGCGCCTTTTTCGCGGGCACGGCAATGTGCGCGCGGTCGACCATCACCCCGTTTCAGCGCTGTCATTCATGATCGATTACCAGTTGGCGGGGCTCGATCCGGGCTTCTATCACGTCAACAATCTGATCCACCACTGGATTGCTGCGGGTGCGATGATGTGGCTCTTTCTGACGATATGGGGGATCTGGCAGAAGCAACGGGGGCGGGATCCATTAGAGGAAAGCGGCTTCTGGATGGCGGCGGGACTCATGTTTGTATGGGCCGTCCATCCCTTCGCGACGATGCCTGTTGGATACATCATGTGCCGGCAGGAAACGTTGCTGGTGCTCTTTTATGTGCTTTCGATGACTTGCCTGCTTCGCGATTGGGAGAGGGCCAGCTATTTTCTGGCGGTGCCTTCGTTTCTCTGCAAAGAAGTTGCGGTTACCTTGCCTGGCGCACTTTTTCTTGTGGATTGGGCTCAAGGGGGAGTTGGAGTGGTGGAGACCTTCAGAAAGCGCTGGCAGTACTACGGAGTGCTTACTTCAACCTGGCTTCTGATTTGCCTCTATCATCTCCGAGGGGGCCGGAGGAATGAGATTTTTGCGGAAGGAATGCCGCTGGCTGCGACATCGGATTATTTCAAAGTGCAATGCGGAGTCATTCTGACCTATTTCTCGAAGCTATTCTGGCCTGTGAAACTGATGTTCTATCCGTACATACGGCCGGTTGAGAACTGGTCTGAATGGGTACCGGGCCTGATTTTTCTTCTGGTGTACATTGCGGTGGCTGTCTATAGCCTGCGTTGGTCTCGGTGGCTTGCGGTGGTTCTGATCTTTCCTCTATTGGTACTGTCACCGACTTCATCTGTTCTGCCCATTCCCTTTGAGCCGTCAATGGAATACCGCATGTATCTGCCCTCGGTCGCAATCATCGGGTTGCTGATGATCGGGCTCTGGCGGTGGGTGCCGAAGTTCTGGATGCGTGCGGGAATTGTGGCAGCACTCGTGATTCCTCTGGCAGTGGTGAGTCATTTACGCTCCCGCGACTACGAGACTCCCATGAAGCTTTACGAGCACGATTATGCGGTAAATCCAAAGAGTTTGAATACGCTGGAAGGATTGGCTGGAATCTACTTGGAAGCAAAACGATATGACATTGCCGCCGAGAGAGCCTGGAAGATGATTGATTGGGCGATGGCGGACAACAACAAGGATTTCGTTGGAAGGGGATTCAATTTCCTGGGTGATATTGAATCTCAGAAGAAAAACCCGGAAGCGGCTAAGGATTTTTATCGCCGCGGAATCGCAATCAATGGCAACTGGGGCTCGAAGCTGAATCTGGCCGTTGCACATTTGGACCTTAAAGAGTATCCCGAGGCAGAAAAGCTGTTGATCGAATACCTCCGCTATGCTCCTGATAGTCAGAATGCGCTTCTGATGTTGTACGAGACAAAACTCGGCGAGATGAAATTGGAAGAGGCCGAGAAGATATTAAACGAGTTCACCAAAACCTACCCGGACCGCACAGATTTAGATTCCCAACATACGCGGCTCATGATTTTGAAGCGGCGCCGGGCCGAGGAGCAGAACTCCAAGCCTTAGACGTCTTTAGGGTCTGGATGAATGTAAGGCTTGCGGTAAGGCCGACGCAGCATCCTGGTTGCTTCAGCGTCATTGGTGACGATCATCTTGGCTGGATCGTAGCTGAGGGTGCGTCCGAGTTTCATAGAGAGATTGGCGAGGATGCAGGCCGCCGTTGAGATGTGACCTTGCTCGATATCGGCGACCGGGCGGGAGCGCTTGTCGATGGCAGCCAGCAGGTCGCGCATATGGCCGCGGATAGCCGGGGCTACGTGCCGTTCGAGGTCCACTTCAGTCTTGTCTTCCGGGTATTGTTCGAGCTCGTAGGTGACGTCCTTGTGGACGGCTGATTCACCTTTGCCGAGGGGCATGTAGTCGTAGCCCTGGACGCTGGCTTTTAGGGTTGCCTTATCGCCGTAGAAGGTGGCACCCCAGTGGTATTTGGGATCTGGAGGCGCGCCCCAGGAACGATGAGTCCAGATTACTTTGACGTTGCCGAAGTCGAAGCTGGCTTCCTGGGTATCCGGGATGTTGGCCTTGGAGGCTTTGTCGACGAGGATGCCGCCTGAGGACGAGATGCTTTTGGGCCAGCCGAGGCCCATCATCCAGCGAACCATGTCGAGCATGTGGACACACATGTCGCCAACGATGCCGTTGCCGTATTCGTTGAAAGCGCGCCAGCGTCGGGGATGCACCAGAGGGTTGTAGGGACGCATGGGTGCAGGGCCGGTCCACATTTCGTAATCAAGGTTTTCCGGGGGCTTTGAATCCGGTGGGTTTTCAGTTGCCCGCATATGGTAGTAACAATAGATTTCGACCAGACCGATGTTGCCGAGTTTGCCGCTGTCGAGATAGCGCTCTTTGGCCTCTATGAGGTGTGGTGTAGATCTGCGTTGGGTGCCGATTTGTACGACACGTTTGTATTTGCGAGCGGCGGCGAGCATTGCCTCGCCTTCGATCACGTCAACCGAGATCGGCTTTTGCATGTACATGTCGACGCCTGCTCTTGCGGCTTCGATCATGGG
>JAPKYY010000982.1 GCA_026394095.1 Acidobacteriota bacterium
GCTTCAAACATGATCGCGAAGTGATACCAGAAACTGAGAATCGCTTTGCCGCCATCAGATGTCATTGCCAGGGCCTGCGAAAAGATGTGAGCCATACCAAGAGCCAGCGACGGGGCTCCGCCCGTCCGAGCAAAGAGGCTGCTTTCTCCCACGCTTTGCGCCAATTCTTGCCTGTGGGCCACCGTAACCGGATATCCCCAACCAGGCATCGTATTCACGGCGGCTTCGGGCAATGCACCAACCACACCACCAGGTGAGTTAATCGCAAAATAGACGCCTGGCTCCATCGCACATGCTGCAATCAGTGCCATGATGGCGACCATTCCTTCCACCAGCATCGCGCCGTAGGCAACGGGTAGCGCGTGGCTCTCACGTGCCAGGAGCTTTGACGTTGTGCCCGAGGAGATCAGCGAGTGAAAGCCCGACAAGGCACCACAGCCGATCGTAATAAAACAGAAAGGAAAGACGGTGCCCGCAAAAATGGGGCCAGAGCCGTCAACAAAGCGCGTCATTGCTGGCAGATTGAGTTCCGGGCGCACAAAGAGGACACCCACCGCGAGCATTCCGGCAACGCCTAGTTTAACGAAGGTGCTCAGGTAGTCGCGGGGAGCCAGCAAAAGCCACACTGGAAGAGCACTCGCGCAAAAGCCGTAGGCAATCAGGATCAACGCAAGCGTAGTTCCGCCAAAAGTAAAGTAGGGGGCGAGGGTGGGTGATTCCGCAACCCATTGGCCGCCAAAAATGCTCAACACAACAAGCCCAAAGCCAATGGCAGAAATTTCAATCACGCGTCCCGGGCGGAAGAATCGCAGGTAGAGGCCCATAAAAATGGCGATTGGCATAGTAGCGGCAATGGTAAAAGTCCCCCAAGGGCTGCCCTTGAGTGCATTCACAATCACCAGTCCAATGACAGCCATCAGGATGATCATGATCAAAAGAACGGTAATCATTGCGGTGACACCACCCACATTACTTATCTCTTCCTTCACCATCTGTCCCAGGCTCTTACCATCACGGCGAATCGAAAAGGCAAGAATCAGCAAGTCGTGCACAGCCCCGGCCAAAGCAGCCCCAAGAATGATCCAAAGCGTACCGGGAAGGTAGCCGAACTGGGCTGCAAGGGTAGGGCCAACCAGGGGGCCCGGCCCGGCGATTGCGGCAAAGTGATGTCCGAAGACGATCCACTTGTTCGTTGGCTCAAAATCATGCCCGTTGCGAAGTCGTTCAGCGGGAGTTGCTCTGTCTGAGCGAAGACTTAGAATTTTGGTGGCAATGAAGGTGCCATAAAAACGATAAGAAACCAGGTAGACGCAAGCAGCGGCAACAACGATCCACATGGAGTTGATCGATTCTCCACGATTGAAAGCAACGGCCGCCAAACACCCCGCGCCAAGCAATGAGATGGCGATCCAAAGAAGGACATTTCCCACAGATTTCATATTCATCAAAGACTATCACAACTCGGAGCTCTAAGATTCACTCTGAGCCAATAACCACGGGCCTTTCGTTGCTATTTCCTCAACTTTTCGCACAAGCGGCCGACAAGCGTATAGTGAGGGAATTGTCATTTTCTTTTGTTGAACTGGAGCAAGACTTCGGCTCGAAACCCACCGAGGGATGGAGGCAACTCAGAGCCTGGAAGGAGAAGGACCATGCTGACTTCTCCCAGATGGCCGTCGGCTACTTGAAGTCAGCCAGAGACTGCCGCTTTTCCCGTCTGGTGCTCTGCCTTGTACGGGAGGACGATAGCGAACTGGAGTCTCTACTCTTCGCATCAACAGCCCTCAGTCTTCAGGAGTCGGTCCACCTGGCCACTCTTGCCACCAGAGTCGACCCGAAACTCCCGCCCGCCTGGGCCAGGAACTTAGCAGAACTACTCGAGCACTGCTCGACAGCAATACCATTTGAAAGCATCACCAGACGACTCGAGATATTGACGGAATGTATGGACCCAATTCGTGCTGCCTCTCTCCTCAACAGGATGAGTTCCCACGAAGATCCAAAAATCCGCTCCAAAGCAGTTCTCCTGAGCGGCAAGCTCAATCCTGCGGCCGATCTATTACCTGCGCTGGAAGACGACAATCCCAGAGTTCGCGCCAACGGCATCGAATCGATGTGGGGACGGCAGGACCCTTTGGCACTGGACCGATTTGAAGCGCACACCAAACGGTCAACCATCAGAGAATCCGTCAATGCTTTGCTCGGACTACACAAGGCGGGTCAACTTTCTGCACGTCGCAGGCTGATCGAATCTGCGGAGACGGCAGATGCCCGACATCAAGTGGCAGCAGTCTGGGCCATGGGCCAGACCCAGGATCCACGTCTTCTGGCTTATCTTCAACAGAAATTGCGAGAATCAACTGGGCCTAGGCACTCTTCCATGTTGCGGGCTGCACGGCGTATCAAGAAGTTCCAGGATGACTGCTTCTCCCTGCCTCGCCTTTTTCTGGAAGCTCAGCACTATGCGGCCTTGGGGCTAGGCAGGATTGAGGTCTCTCTACTTTTGTTGGATTCGAATGGATTTCCGGTACTATCCAACCCGCGTCTTCAATTGCGACTGCAGGAATCGCTGGAAATGGCGTTCGAGACCAAGCGAAGCACGGACGCATGGGCTGTACAGCGTTGGCCTATTGTGCCAATCCAAAATCGCCAATACTATTCAGCAATTGAGTTTTCAACCTCGAAGGCGTTCCAATCTCAACAATTCGCCGCTTCAGATAATCTTGCAGCCAGATCCTTCAGATCAGCAGTCGACCGGCTGATTGGAGCCTTTCCGGATAGTGCAGCACCTCGGCATTTGATTGTGGTGACAGACCCTACAATGGACGCTTGCTTTGAACCCTCCCCAGAGTGGGGTGCAGAAATGCGGCGATTCCGAATTACTCCACACTTGCTATCACTCACCGACTTCACGCCCACTGCCTGGAATACCTGGAGGATGCTCTGCCACAAGGCGGGTGGATCTTGTGTTTCAGTCGAAACAAATCAATTGGCAACAAAACTCAGACAAAGGTGCTTGAGCTTCCAAATGCAAATGGACCTGACTTGCTCATTGGGATGGGCCGACCCGGATATGTCGAAAATTCGATCACTTCAAATCGAGTATGTGTCGCCAGCCGGCTATGCCAGACTGAATCTAGATTCTTCTGGAAATCCTATAAACCAAACTTCTCAGAATTTGGGAAGCTTCGACAACACTCGATAGGTGTTAGATCCACCTTTTTGGTTGACGCTATCAACAACCTTCCAATCTCGATCCAAAGCACCGACATAAAGCGCCTGTTTGCGTTCCCTGCCCGCAAGAATGACGTTCAGATTGCGCCCTGGATACTCAAGCACCCGGTACTGGAGGCTCTCGCCTTCTGCTTTCCAACGGTCGGCTTGAGGAGTACCAAGCCTTCGGACGACAGCGAAATAGTCGTCTTCCGGGCCAAGCCCAAGACTTTCCTGAACAACAGGTTTGTATGAAACCATCTCGCCGGACTCCATCCCGCGATAGTAAAAGATCACCAAGGCCACTAAAAAAACGGCCCCGGCAAGAGCAAAGAGAATCAGCTTCCCTACCTTTTTTTCAGAGGAGTCAAGATGGAACCCTCTGCCGAGCATGCTCTCCTGGCTGCCGTTCGGTGCCGTTTCCGATTCGATAAAGGTCTCGCCTGCTGGAACACGAGGCATCTCAATCACTCGCTTCTGAACAGGCCACACCTGACCTGCTTTGTAGTCTAGTGACCGGTTGAGGCCAACAATCATTACCGGGCGATCCGAGGCTGACACCTCGCCCAAATAACGGCGCGGCACCCAAACCTGGGTTTGGTCGCCTTGATTCTCAACCAGGAATTCAGACCAGTTGGCGTCGATTAGGCGCCAAAGATTCGTCTCCAGATTTCCCACTGATGGATGAAAAGAAAATTCTCGATCAGCAAGCTGGTCAAGCGGTGGTGGGTAAGGGGCGCCGGGTTCGCGCACTGAGGGCTGAGTTGACATCGTCTTAGGCCATCTTCAAAAAATCCATGTGCTGCAGCAGAGCCTGGCTGGGTGGTATCACAGTCTGAGTCAGACTCTCCGGCGTTGGTGCATCGTCAAAAGCGTGAAAAAGACTCAGCTTGGCAAGTGCGTATTCTTCATTCCAGCGCAAGGTCGATCCCATCCGGGCAATGCAGGGAGCCAAAGCATCTTCAGTCAACTCTACGGCAACTTCAAAATGCGTTTTGCGATCGGCCGACACCTCAAAAACATGCTTGCGTCCCAGCATTCCTTTGAAGATGTATTGATATACCAATCCGCTCGCAGCTGAATAGGATTTCTCCCTCTGCGACAAGGGCAGAGGTTTCAGAGTTTCCACCTTCTTTGAAAACCACGAGAACATGAGACTGACTCCAGTCTAGTATGAGGGTAGTGCCTCTATTTGTATATTTGTGGTTGATGGCGCAAGCCCCGGTCCCGCAACTGCCTGCGACGCCAGTTCCCGAGACTCCGCCTGTGTACACCAGTTCAGCGGGCCCAATCCTCATACCCAACCTCTGCGCTGAACTCGATATGCCCACTTTAGGCCTAACCTGCAGTGAAGCCGAGCCCTGCCCAACCTACCTCGAATTCTCAAGCGTGGAATCAGTTGGCACGGTTCTGCTTCTGGCAGGCAATCTGCACACTACGGCATCAACTTTGCAGTCGATCCTGCTAATCAGCGAAGACAGCGGAGGCTCCTGGCGCGAGGCACATAAACGGCTCAAAGCAAGTGCGCTCGAATCCATGCAGTTCATCGATTTCTCAACTGGCTGGCTCACGGGTCAAACTTCGATTGGCTTACCTCGCGATCCATTTCTGCTATTGACAACAGACGCAGGCAGAACCTGGCGCAAAGTAGACCTTTTTGCAGAGACTCGTGTGGGAGTAATCGAAGACTTTGCCTTCCAAACGGCCAAGCGAGGGTGGGTCCTTGTCGACAATCGCGGGAGCGGAGAAGCCGGCAAGTACGAACTCTACGAAACGCAATCGGGTGGAACTAGCTGGGAATTGCGCGAGATCTCAGGCCGAATCCCTCAAACAGCACAACCTGGCCAGAGAACGCCTACCAATACTTCACGCGTGAGGGTAGACGACAAGAAAGGGCTGCTACGCATCGAGACCCGGAACGGGAACGCGTGGCGCGAAGTCAGCACCTTCAAGCTCAGGCTTGAGGACTGTAAGCCGGATCAGTAACGGGTATTTTTCGCGGCCGCGCATCCAGCTTGGCTGCGATCAGTTGTTTCTTCAACTGCACTCCCTTCGGGGTGGCAGGATTTAACCCTGCACTCACAACCTCTTCGTCGGTGATTTCGAGCGCAGTTGGCAAATACTTCTGAAGATAATTCTTGATTCGGTCCTGAACCACACGTAAGGGAGACTTGCCCAGCAGTACGAAGATATACTCAGCCGGAGCATCCACCAAGGCAGCATAGACGAGGGATGGCTTCTGCAATTTGGCTGATTTGAGAGTGTTCTGGAGCGTCTTTGATTTCGCATCAAGATTCTTCCAGGCATCGACCTCGCGCTTGGACAGCTTGCAATTCTTGATAAAGCTCAGCTTGTCTTTGGGTGTCCACTTCTCGCTGATCGTATGAAGGAAGAGTGAGAAACGGTCTTCTTTGAGATGTGTCCCAAAGGGTACCATTCCACGGAATTTTAGAAGCTTCCCGAAGCCGGCAGCGTTTAGCTTTGCCCCGGAAAATCCGGTGAAATAAAGATTGAGCAGCTTCTCTTTTTCCAGAGTCTCAAGGATTGGAAGCGGATTGAATTCCTCCCCAATCTTTACAATCTCTCTTCTCAGTGCTTCCGGCGTGATCAAATTTTCCAGCTTCTCTTCCCGGGCCCGCAGGTATTGAGCACGTGTCCGCTCGTCGAGTTGGAAGCCAAGCCTGGCCTGAAGAGTCACGAGTTTCAACACCCTGGAGGGGTCGTCGCTCAAGGTATGGCTGGTAGCAGTTCTAAGCTCCCGCAGCGAGAAGTCAGAAAGCCCATTGGTGGGGTCGAGAAGCAACCCACGCGATCGTCGGAGTTCACCACCCGAATTCCAGCTTCTTTCTCCAGTGCCTTTACCAGTCGGAAGGGTGAGCCTTCGAGAGTGAAATTCAGATCGCGAACTGGAAGGCCCACCAACATATCGCGCAATGCCCCGCCTGTGAGGAAAACGTTGACCTGCAGTTTTGCCATCATCCTCTGCACTTCTGAGATAACAAAATTCTGTGACTGGCTGAGGTGACTCTCCAGCATGAACATGTAATCGCTCATAATTTCTTGGCTTCCCTTGGATGAAATTGGTCAACAATCCCACGCAAGCGTTCCTGCTCAACATGGGTGTAAATCTGAGTCGTCGAAATATCTGCGTGCCCAAGCAAAGCCTGGACACTTCTAAGATCTGCTCCACCATCGAGCAGATGAGTCGCGAAAGAATGGCGAAGCATGTGGGGGTGCAAGGCCTTGGCGCTTCCCATCGCACGCCGAAGTTGCGAAAGAACTTTCCAGTAGGATCGGCTCTCGAGTTTCGGCCCGCGGGAACTGACAAAAAGAAAGGGGGAACTTTTCCCTCTCAACAACTTGGTGCGTCCCTCAAGCAGATACTGATCGATGGCTTTGGCCGCATCGCTGCCAACAGGCAGCAAGCGCTGTCGATTCCCTTTTCCCGTCACTCGCAGACGCATGGAAAGGGAGTTGTATGCCGATAATTGCACATTCACTAGTTCGCTCAATCGCAATCCAGATCCATAACACAGCTCAAACATCGCCCAATCACGTAAGCCCCTTGGGGTTGTACGGTCAAAGGCGGCCGCCACTTCTGCTAACCGGCCCTGCGGAATCGCTTTCGGCAATTTGCGCGGTGCATTCGGCGTGCGCAAAAATTCGGTCGGATCCTTCGCCAACTGACCTTCAGCAACCAAATACTGCAGCAAGCCGCGTAGGGCTGCAAACTTTCGCGCAATACTTCTGCTGCTCAGTTTTTGCTCCAAAAGGCAATTTTGGTAACGCTGCAGGACTGCAATTTGCGAAAACGAGTCCTCACACGAATCTTCAAGCCAACGCGAGTAATTCTCAAAATCACTCTCATAAGCCCTAAGGGTCGCGGCGGAAAGACCTTTTTCGACTCTGCAGTAAGTCAAATACGACCTTACGGCAGCCGCAATAGGTGCCTGGCCGAACATTGAGCCAATGATACAATACTGGCATTTGTGTTTGAAACAATTTCGACCTTTTTTGGCTTGGAATCTCCCCGGAAAGCAGGAAATTAGCATTTGACTAGCGTTTCTACGAAGAAAGCAATGGTTTATCGCTTTGAGCGGGAGACCCTGGCTGGCTTCGTCGACGCGGGGAATCCCTTCGAGGGCGGCTCTGTGCAGTTCTTGAACCGGGAAGGAATTGTACAGAATCTTCCGCTTGAGCAGATCAAGTTCCTGTGTTTTGTTCGAGAATGGCTGGACCAGCCTCCCTGGCCTCGGAGCAGCTACGCAGTCAGGCCGCGGCAGCAAGGGTTGTGGGTGAGATTCCGATTCAAGGACGGGGATTCTGTTGAAGCGACTATGCCCAATAGCCTCAGTGCTTTAGACCCAGTTTCAATCGTTGCAACTCCCCCGGAACCAGCTATTGGTGTTCAGAAGGTGCTGATCCCTCGATCCGCGCTGGAATCATTCGAAGTTCTTGGTGTTGTCGGAAGTCCTCTCAAAAAACAGAAAGTCCCTCCCAAAAACCAGCTCAGTATGTTCGACTGAATTCCAGGGATGTGGAAGGGTTCGGGGCAGTTCATTGTGTCCAGCTTCGAGCTCCAAATAGATGACAGATGTGCGGGGAAACACACATACTTTTCCGATCCGGATCACAAATGGTTGCGATAGAAAACTGAGAGAACGGATTTGGGATTCAGCTTGAAGGGGAGAAGTTTCGAGGGAGCGTGGGGGAAGCAGGGAGATGTGTGATCGCGCGTTGCATTGAGAAACAAGGTCTCGCCTCAACTGATCCAGATAGCAACCTAGCTCGCCGGGGAGGTAGGTAACCAATGCATATTGATTTATCGGCTCACTGGGAGCCGAACAACTGCCCATGACCCGAAGTGTAGCGCAAAATTGAGGTCGCTGCAGGAAGTCTGGTACTACTATGCCCCGAGGTTGGGTCCGCTCATGTCGGATTCGCCGCCGCTCACGGGGTTTCCTGAGAGTTCGGGCCTCACCGGTGCAACAAACCAGCTGGCCTCCTCCAATCCGACAAACTTGAAGATGCGCAGCGTACCATCGGGCAACTCGAGCAGGTCACCAACTCGAAGTTCATTCGGAGTGCCACGTAATTGGTTAAAGAGTGCATAAGCACTCAGGCCTTCCATCTCGCCACTAATTTCGTAGTCGCGCTGCTTGACCGTAGCAGGCCCGGCAGTGTGGGGAGCCCAGCGAAACTGTGACGAAACATGATCTTTTAGGCGGTGGATCTTGAAGCTGACCATCTCGATTCAAGTTAGCATGGGTTTAGTCTATTGATGCGCCCAACTCATTGCACTTCTTGCGGTACTGCACTCATGGAAGCTCCCATCACCTACGAAATCATCGTCAAGGAAGAGCTTTTCCACATTGAGGATGTCCCTGCACTCGTTTGCCGTAATTGCGGGGAACAGTGGATTGATGACGATGTCAAAAACAATCTGGAAATCATGGTGGCCGAAAGCGCCGGGCCCGAACCAAATGTCCACTGAGTTTTCCAACCTGATGCTTTCCCTTCAAAATGGCGAAAGTCCGCTACCACTCATCGCTGTCGACGGCGGTCGCTTTCCGGGTGTGCAGACATTCGGAAAGGCTGCGTTTAAAAATTGCCGCCTTCCGGAGGAGGCCAGAGCAGGCTTGCTTCTCTACGCTGGATTTGGAAAGGACAGCCATTCGGTCTCGCAGGATCTCTCTACTCAGGAAGCCAGCTATTGGCATGCAATTTATCACCGGATG
>JAPKYY010000931.1 GCA_026394095.1 Acidobacteriota bacterium
GATGGTGAAATGCGAAACGGTAGATCTGGAAGTGCCAGCTCAAGCCGAAATCATCCTCGAAGGCTACGTCGAACTCGGCGAGCTGCGCACAGAGGGCCCTTTTGGCGACCACACGGGCTACTATTCGCTCGAAGACGATTACCCGGTCTTCCACCTCACCGCAATCACCAGACGTAAGAAGCCCATCTACACGGCCACGATTGTCGGGCCTCCTCCGATGGAAGACTACTGGATGGGCAAAGCCATCGAGCGTATCTTCCTGCCGCTTCTGCGGATGCAGATCCCGGAAATTCGCGAGATGTCGATGCCGGCCGAGGGCGTATTCCACAACCTGATGCTGGTGAGCATCCGCAAAGCATACCCGGGCCACGCCCGCAAGGTGATGCATGCAATCTGGGGCCTGGGCCAGGCGATGTTTACCAAGTGCATTGTGGTGGTGGACGAAGACGTCGACGTCCGCAATCACTCAGAGGTGGCCTGGAAGGTTCTGAACAATATCGATCCGCAGCGCGATATTGAATTCGTGCTCGGCCCCATTGATTCGCTCGATCACGCCAGCCGCCTCGCGAACTTCGGCTCCAAAATGGGCATCGACGGTACCAAGAAGTGGGTGAGTGAAGGCTTCACCCGGCCCTGGCCTCCGGTGATCACTATGGACCAGGAAATCAAGACTCGAGTAGATCAATTGTGGAAACAGGCAGGAATGGCGAAGGGTTGATGGATGTTGGGGGCACCTTTTTGGTAAACTGATTAAGTACCTAACGGTGTCCAACATCGCGGTGCCCATAGCTCAGTTGGTAGAGCGCCGGATTGTGATTCCGGATGTCACGGGTTCAAGTCCCGTTGGGCACCCCAAATTCCTCTCTTTTCCCCTACCTGCTTTTCGGCCCCAAATGCAAAGTTGATTTCTTCTTGCGATTGTCAAACTTCTTGTAAACAGGAGGTTTGCTTGGCGGGCGTGCAATCACACCCTCGTTTTTCTTGCGAGCCTCAAGCGGCGCAGGCGCGACAATTGCCATCAGGGCAAAGACAAGCAAAGCAGAAATCAGTTTCACAGGCGGAGAATCGGCAATTCTCCGCCCAAACATTAGAAGCGGAAGCGAATCGTCCCGGTGGCGTCAAACGGCTTGCCCGGGTACACGAGGAAGTCGTTGATCGAGGCCACCAGATAACGCTCCTTGTTGAGCGCATTGTTCAGGTTTACCGAATACTCCCACTTGCTCTTGCGATAGAACACAGCCGCATCCCAGAGCGTATAGCCGCCCATAAAGAAGTAGTTGAAGTTGTTCACTGGCGCACGGGCGATATAGCGTTGCCCAATCGCCACCTGCAAGCTTGAGGTCACGTCATAAACACCCCAGAAGCTGACGGTATGCCGGGGCACAAAAGCCGGTGCGCGGCCACGCAGGTTGCGTACCACCCCGTCACCATCTTCCAGCTCAAAGTCTTTGAACTGAGCCTGCGTGAAGCCATATGCGGCCCGGATCGACAGCTTCCGGTTGACACGCCCCTTCAGGTCGGCCTCAAATCCCTTGGAACGCACCTTGCCAGCCTGGTCGAAATTCCCGTTCGCCCGCGACACAGTGACGTTTTCCTTCTCAATCCAGAACAGAGCCGTATTGAGCGACATCTTGCCACCGAGCAAATCAAATCGCTGACCAATTTCAAACTGGCTGCCTGTTTCGGGCTTCAACTGCTTACCGTCGTTCGATAGTGAAGTCTGCGCCCGGAAGCTGGTGCCGTAGCTGGCATAAACGCCCATCACCGGCAGCACCTGCCCATTCATGGCGACGCGATAGGTAAAGGGGTTCTGCTCGATATTGGTGATGGCACCCTTGCCCTCTACACCATTGACCACGGGATTCCTGAA
>JAPKYY010000049.1 GCA_026394095.1 Acidobacteriota bacterium
CAAGAATCTCTGGAAGTATGGCAAGAAGGCCGCTGAAGTGATGCCGAGCCTGGTGGAATACACTGACGTCATCATCGCCAACGAAGAAGACTGCCAGATGGCGCTTGGCATCGAAAGCGATGCAGACGTCCACTCCGGCAAACTCGATCATTCTTCCTACGAACGGCTCAGCGCCAAGGTGTTGCGAGCTTATCCCAACGTTAAGACGGTTGCGATTACGCTTCGTGAATCTTTCAGCGCTTCCCACAACGGCTGGTCTGCCTGCCTCAATCAGGGCCACAACTTCATGGTCAGCAAGCACTATGACATCACCAACATCGTCGATCGCGTTGGTGGGGGCGATAGTTTCGCTGGCGGCCTAATCTACGGCCTGCTTGCTTTGGAGACTCCCCAGGCTGCCCTCGAATTCGCTGTCGCGGCCAGTTGCCTCAAACACTCCATCCCTGGCGACTTCAACCGCTTCACTCGTGAAGAGGTTGAGGGTCTGGTCAAGGGTGGCGGTTCCGGCCGAGTTCAACGATAGGTAACCCTTTTTCACGGAGCGCCGTTACAATAGAAGTTGTTCCAAAAGATATGACTTCACGCCGTCACTTTATGCTCGTGGGACCGGCGTTGCTTAACGGTGCTCCTTTTTCTTCTCTAGAGGCCGCCCAGGCGACAAAAACTCCCAATCTCTCCATCTCGGTCAACGAGGTGATCGTACCGATTACGGTCACCGATGAGAAGGGCAAGTTCGTCAGCGACTTGAAGCAATCTGACTTTAGGATCTACGACGAGAACAAAGAACAGAAAATTTCTTACTTTAATGCCGAGCGCGAGCAGCCTGTTGTCGTTGGCTTTCTGCTTGACATGAGCAATCTGAACCGGCTGCACTGGAAGACTTTCGCCGAAGCAACCGAAGAACTCGTGCTCGCCCTCCTGCCCCAGGAAGGCCCAAAGAAATTCTCCGGCTATCTCGTCACCTACTCAACCACAGCCGAAGTCAGCGTCGACACAACCAGTTCTCCCGACAAGATCCAGGAGAAAATCCGCAAGATCAAGCCGGGCGGCGGAGCTGCGCTTTACGACGCCCTTTACCTGGCTTGTACCAATCGCAAGCTCGTCCGCGGTGAGCCGATCGAGCCGCGCCGCATTATCGTCATCATTGGCGACGGTCACGATTCGGCCTCCAAGAAGGGTCTCGATGAAGTTCTTGAAGTCGCCCAGCGGAATCTCGTTACGATCTTTGGCATGAGCACCGTCGCTTTTGGCTTTAAGGCGGATGGCGAGAAGAATCTGCAGCGACTTGCCGAAGAAACTGGCGGTCGCGTGGTCTTCCCGCTCGAGGGCCTCTACAAGGATGTCTCAGGTTATCTCTCTACTCCGTCAGATGAAGGCAACTACGCCTTGAAGGTGGGTACGGGAGGATACGGAGCTGAACTCGCCAAGGGCATGTTCAATGCTGTCGCCGCCATTCAGGGCGAAGTGACTACGCAGTACATCATTCGTTATGTACCGGAGTCGACAGACGACCGCAAATCCTTCCGCAAGATCCGTGTTGAGGTGCCGAATATCCCGGGCCTCAAAGTTCGCTTCCGATCGGGTTATTACCCAGCCAACCCTTAACCGATACGATATACATACCCGATGACATTCTCCCTTCTGAGTCTCGCCCTTCCCGGCCGCCCGGTTGAGCCAGCTGGGGTTATCGTCTACGATGCAGAGACCGAAAAACTCGGTGTCAAGCTGCGGCGTGACTGGCATCAGATTGCTTCAGCCGAT
>JAPKYY010000604.1 GCA_026394095.1 Acidobacteriota bacterium
CAGCATGGGCAGACGTCTATCGCGATGCGCTGATTCTTAGACCATGTCTTGCCATTGTCTTTTGAGGTGGTGAGGTAAACGGCGGAAGCTCCGGCAGTGTAGTCGTGAGTCTTTGCCGCTTCTTTATCGCGACTGTCAAGCCATGCGGCGTAGAGTGTGCCGTCAGGGCCGATTGAAGCACCCTGGAATCCATGTGAATTCGGGGCTGGATCATCATCGATGGTGACCGCCGGAGACCAGACCGTTTGCATGGCCCCAGCCTTTGAGAATCGGATGTGGGAGGCACCTGGATTCTTGGGATCGCGGGAATTCCAGAAAGCATAAAGAGTCATCTCGTCGGGGGCGAGGAAGACCTGTGGAGAGTTTTCTCCATGGTCTGAAACCTCGCCGGGGATATTGTTGATTCGTTGGGGATCGGTCCAGGATTCACCCAGATCGTTGGTGGAGGTGTAGTAGAGATCAGCACCTCGCTCGCCTGGAACTGTATAAACGCTCAGGAGGCCTTGAGCCCGGCGGGAAATGAATTTAGGGCTCTTGGCGGCTTTGCCGCCGTTGAGGGCCTGGGGTTCTTTTTCAAAAGACACGGAGGCTACCGGAATGGTAGCCGCCGTGATCAGCGAAGCAAGAAAAAGGGAGGATGCTCGCATGAAAGTCTCCTTAAAAGCTCAGGCGCAGGCCAAGCTGCGTCTGGCGGGGGTCGCCTGCGGTGAGCGCCTGACCAAAGTTGGGTGAGGTGAGGACGCCGTCGGCTGGGTTGTAGTTAACAGTGTTGGTGAGATTGAACATTTCGGCCCGGAATTCGAGCCGAGTTCTTTCTGTGATGGTGAAGCTTTTGTGGACACCGATATTGAGTCCGAGTTGGCTATCGCTATTGACAGTATTGCGGCCGAGGGTGCCAAAGACTCCTCGACCGGGGGTGAGTTGCGGACGGAGCGCGGGGTCGACAGTGATGGCACGGCGATCGCTGGGGTTGTAGCTGAGCGAGCCAGTGATGGCCATCAGGCGATTGTTGTTGGTGCCGAAAGGAGAATCTGTGCCGGAGTAGAGCGTAAAGGGCCGGCCGGATTGCATTGAAACCAAGCCCTGGAAGCGAAAGCCCCAGGGTAAATCGTAGCTGAATGCGTTGGAGAAAACATGGGTGAGGTTGAAGTCAGAGACAGCGCGATTGAGCCGCCAGTTGTTTTCGTCCAGCGCCAGAATGCCACGATCAATGCCGGAGTTGGAATTGGGGAAGTCGCTCACCTCGTCGATGAACTTGGACCAGGTATAAGCATTACGCATGGTGAGCTTGCCGAGGCGGGACTGGAAGCTCATCTGCAACGAGTTGTAGTTGGAGTTGGCGGCGGTCTCAAGGACATTAACGACGCCAATGGCAGGATTTGGCCGGAGGGACTGCGTGAGACCATCCCCACCATTAGGGCGCGAGGCGCGAGGCATTTTGCGAGCGAGGGTGCCGACATAGGACACACTCAGGGTGGTTTGCGGATTGAAGATCTGACGCTCGAGTGCAAAGTTCAGATGTTGAGAGTAAGGCTGGCGGGAATTGGATTGGGGGTTAACGATACCAGTGGGGATGCCTGCCTGTGCAGTGGCAAGCGGATTTGGCGACGAAGCTGAGTTCGAGGACGTTGTAGTAGATACCGTAGCCGGCGCGAAGAACAGTCCTGTTAGATTTGTCCAGTTGCCATGCCAAACCAAGGCGCGGAGCGAAGTTGTTGTAGTCAGGAGAGAAGCGGTAGCGCTCTTCGATCAGGCCGTTGACTTCGCGTGGAACTGAGTTGAATTCGTAGCGAATGCCAAGGTTCAGTGTGAGACGGCGGTGGATGCGCCAGTCGTCCTGTGCGTAGAAGTTGATCTCGGTTGCGCGGAGGCCAACGTATGGGTTGCCAATGTTGCGGGAATAAGAGGCAGCGCGGCCCGCGAGGAAATCGGTGACTGAGTTAAATCGCAGAGCACCGGTAAAGGAAGGGGCGAAGGTGCCGCTGTTCAGCTGGAGCCGACGGAGATTGGCACCGAACTTGAAGGTGTGGGTGCCTTTGTTCCAACTGAGGTCATCCGCATACTGGAAGGTATTTTGAGCGGTACGGCGGGCCATGAAAGCGAAGTGGCCAAGAGATGATAAGCCATTGACGGTGACAGTGCCGACGGGGCCGTTGCGAGTGGGATCGCCAAGAGTAACAGGGTCGATGAAAGTGTCATTGAGATTGAAGCGAGTGTAGTTCAGGCGGGCTTCGTTGAGGATGTTTGGGGAGACAGTCCAGATATGTTGCAGAGAGTGCCCGGTGGGGCCCACGCCGGAATCATAGCGAGCGAAGGATGCTCCGCTAACACCTTTGTTGACGGCGTTGAGGCGGGTGGTTCGCCAGAAGAGGCGCTGACTTGGAGTCAGCTCATGGTCTACGCGGAAGACCTGGCTGTTCTGATCCACTGCCGATGACGGGTTGGCACGGTAGAGATTGGTGCCAGGAACATTGGGTTCCGGGTAGAGACCAGCAAGTGCGGCGATGGCGGGAGCGGCCTGGGCCTTCTGCGCGGCATTGAGAGTCTGGATTGTGGCCGGGCTTGTAGTACGCCGGATATTCCATTCGTTGTTTACAAAGAAGAAGGTTTTGTTGCGACGAATGGGGCCACCGAAGTTGTATCCGAAATTGTTGGCACGTAGAGGCGGACGAACGAGGTCGAAGGTGTTGCGGGCATCGAGTTTGTCGTTGCGGAAGTAGTCATAGGCGAGGCCGTGAAAGTCGTTGCCCCCGCGCTTGGTGATGAGCGAGACCACCGAGCCATTCTGGCGGCCATGCTCGGCTTTGAAATTGTGCGTCAGGACTTGCATGCCGTCGATGGCTTCAGTAGAGATGAGTTGTTCGGAAGCGCCGCGCCCCATCAGCAGGCCGCCTTCGGCTTCATTGAAATCGTTGGAATCAACAAGGTAGTTGTTGTTGCGATTGCGGGCACCCGATACTGCGAAAGGGCGGTGCGCGCCGGTAGAGAGAGAGACACCTGGGGTGAGGTAGGCTTGGGTTCGGAAGTTGCGGCCCGTGCCGCCGCCGAGCATCGGGAGGTCGTTCATAAGTGCTGCATTGTAGCTGGAACCTCGCTCGGGAGTATCTGTTCGTAGTGCAGATACTTCGGCAACAACGTTGACGGTTTGAGTTGCGGTGGCAGGCGAGAGGACGAGCCTCAGGTTGGGGGTGTCTCCGATGGCAACGCGAACCGAGTTTGCTGTAGCGCTGGTGAAGCCTTCTTTTGCAGCGCTCACCTGGTATGTGGATTGCGGCAGGCTAGGTGCGAAAAAGCGGCCAGTGCGGTCTGTACTAGTAGCCTGCTTAATGCCTGTTGTGAGATTTACTATCTCGATTTTGGCGGCTTCGATGGAGAGACCTTGAGAATCGAGAACTTGTCCGGCGATGGAACCGCCAATGTTTTGTGCTAGCACGGAAGCTGCGCACAGGGATAGCAATAAGAAGCCATGAGTGTAAATGGCCATAGAAATGCCCTTTCTTTATCTAAAGTTGTTGGGGAACGACTAGAGAGAAAGAATGACGGGCGGGGGGCGCTGAAAGAGTGAATCCGGGAGAGGACGGGCAAGCGCCTGGCCCGTTCCGGCGATGAGAATCTGAGCCGACTGGATCATCGGAGTGGACAAAGTAGACGGGGCCAGAATTGCGAATTCGAGAGACAGAGGGAGAAGCGCCTTCTGGCAGCAGACTTTGCCACAACCGGGCTGAGCCTGGAAGACCGGGACACGAGCCTTGTTGTATCGATTGCAACAGGCATGACGCGCATTCTTGCGGCAGCAGGACATCGTAGACTCAGATGCAAACAAAGGAGGCAGGATTGGGTTGAAAAAGACAGCCAAAAGGAATGCCCAGATGACGAGCGCGCGACGCAAGGGTTGCGAAGATTTTGGCTCAATGGACATCTTTTTGAGGATAGCACTCCAGTTAGCGAGAAACGAAATAGTTGCGCTGGTGCTATAGTCTGAATACTTGCGCCAGCTGACCGCCAGTTTCGTTATTCTCCTACTCAGCTTTCCGCTGTTGGTTGTTGGCCAGCCTGTGTCCGCGCAAAAACAACTGCCCTCCTGCTGCAAACGTGACGGCAAACACCGTTGCGCGACGATGGCGGATTCCGGGTCGGTGCCAGGCACAAAGATCCGGGCTCTAAATGCACCGTGCGCTTTGTTTCCAACTGGCAAAGCAACAACGATTGAGCCCATTTGCTTTTCTGCACCCAGCTTCAGATTTGATTCTCCGGTAATGACGGTGTCTGAAGTCTTTGCGCAAGTGGAAGCGCTGCAGCGCATTTCCTTTGTCCGATGCCGCCAGAAGCGCGGCCCTCCCAGCCTTATCTCCTAACCCCAACATATTGAGCACAAGCCATTGAAGGGCTTGCGCGTTTCTGTTTTTCAGGGAGAGTTCCATGTTGCGACTGAGAATCGCTTTTTTGTCTTTTTACGTGTGCGCTGTTGTTTCAGCTCAAGATTCAATCCACCTGGCCAGCATTGGCGGCCGTGTGACAGACCCTTCGGGCGCCGTGATTGGAGGCGCCAAAGTGGTTGCCCGCCAGACCGACACGAACCTGATCCGGGAATCGATCAGCGACCGTGATGGACGCTTCCGCTTGCCTTACCTGAGGGTGGGTACTTATGAAATCCGAGCGTCTCAGCCGGGATTTTCCGAAGCAGCCCGAAGCTTGACGGTTAGCGCCGGCGGGTCCTACGATCTGGCTTTTGAGATGACTGTTGGGTCAGCTGAGACGAAGCTCGAAGTACGCAGTGAACTGGGCTTGCTTGAAGCATCAAGAAGCCAGATCGCCGGAAGGGTAGGACAGACCGAGGCAAGCAATCTGCCGTTGAATGGGCGTAATTTTCTGGATCTGGCCTTGCTGATTCCTGGTGTATCTCCGACGAATACGGCAAGCAATCAGCTCTTTGCCGAGACCTCAGCCGTTCCAGGGCAAGGGCTCTCGGTGGGGAGCCAGCGCAATTTCTCGAACAACTTTATTGTGGACGGGCTGTCGGCTAACGATGATGCAGCAGGCCTCAGCGGTGTGTTCTATGGAGTGGACACGGTGCAGGAGTTTCAGGTTGTCACCTCCGGCGGGCAGGCCGAGTTGGGGCGGGCTCTCGGTGGATACATCAATGTGGTAACCAGGAGCGGAACGAATGCGCTGCACGGCGACCTCTATGGATACTTCCGCAACCAGAGATTCAATGCTGCCAATCCGCTGTCGAATTCCAAGTTGCCGATCACGCAGGCGCAATATGGTGCCAGTCTGGGTGGGCCGCTGGTAAAGGACAAGACCTTTTACTTTGGCAATTTTGAGGCGCGGAGCTTGAACCAGAGCGGACTAACGACAATTACGCCGGCGAACGTAGCAATCATCAATGCGCGCCTGGACGCGGTGAAATTCCCTGGAGCGCGGATCAGCACCGGAATTTATGCCAACCCGGTAGATCAGACGAATGTCCTGGCAAAAGTGGATCACCAGTTTTCACAGCGGGACCAACTGAGTGTTCGCTATAGCCTTTACGACGTATCGAGCAGCAACTCACGCGGGGCAGGTGCGTTAAATGCGGCCACCGCATCGGCAGGGCTCGATAACCGGGATCAAACCATCGCGGTAGGGAACGTATTTACGATTTCGCCACGCACGGTAAACGAGACTCGCGGACAGTACACGCGAAGCAATCTGCTGGCGTTGCCAAGCGATCTGGCCGGGCCTTCGGTGAGTATCGCCGGAGTTGCCTCTTTCGGAAGGCTTTCGGGGTCACCAACCGGCCGCGAGAATGATCTCGTGGAAGTCGTAAACAACCTGTCGCACCAGACTGGCGCTCATGCGCTGCGAGCAGGAGCGAACTTTCTCTACAACGGAACGACGATCACTTTCCCTCGGACGCTGCGCGGGAGCTATGCGTTCTCGTCGATGGCCAACTTCTTAACGGGCACCT
>JAPKYY010000337.1 GCA_026394095.1 Acidobacteriota bacterium
CCAGCATCGTCACGTCATAGCCACGCGTGGCAAGGCGAATGGCAGACCCAAGACCACCAAATCCGCTTCCGATGACGACAGCCTTATACGTGGGTTCTTTGCTCAAGGTATTGGACAAGTTCGAGTAGGGGTTCAGCGTGCGCTCCGTAATGCTGGAGGCTGGCGCGGCATTGCTCATAGGTTTCGTCAAGAATCTTTCGGTCTTCAAGTTCGCCGTCAAGAAAATCGTCTGTCAACTGAAAGGCAACGCCGAATTGGCGCCCAAACTCTTCCAGCTCATCGGGCACTCCATCCGGGTGCGACACACATCCCGCTTCAACGGCCAACTGAAACAGCGGAACGGTTTTCATATCATTCACGGCAGATCGCTGCGCATTGCGTTCATCCCCAACGAGTGCCAGATCCATGCTCTGCCCGCCAATCAAAGAGCTGCAATCGAGAGTTGCAAGCAGCGCCATCTGAAACCGCCGCAACCCCGCGCCTTCATTTCCACTCACCACCACCCGCGCCGCCATTGCCACCATCGAAAAGGCAGCCAGAATTGCCGTAGGTTCCCCATATTGCAGATGCACAGCCGGCCTGCCACGTCGCACTGACTCATTATCCATACACGGCAAATCATCAATGATCAGCGAAGCACTGTGAATCAATTCCACTGCCGAGGCTGCCCGCAAGCTATCTTCGGTCTCAGCGCGCAGCATTCGGGCAACCCGCAAAGCGAGGATTGGTCGCACCCTCTGCGCCTGCCCCATCACTGCATACTCCATCGCTTTGGGGACGGGGTTCCAACTTGCCTCAAGCCCCTTGCTCAGCATCGAGGATAAGCAGCTTTCCACCTTGGCCTTATCTTCTCCAAAGATGCAAATGGTAGGCGCCGGACGATATCCAGGTGCGACTCCGTTTTGTACTAAGGCCTTCGACATACTCGCTTTCCTTCCTTGATTCAACCACATTGAATTTGGTTCATAAAATTCAAGTGAGAAATTCTTCAGGTTTCTTCCACTCCTCTACGACATGGCCCTTTACCGCACCCGCAGCGCTGCAGTCTACGGAATCGATGCCCACCTCATCGACGTCGAGGTAGACATGGCTCAAGGCGGCTCCTCCCGCGATTTCATCACTGTTGGCATGCCCGATACAGCGATCCGCGAGAGCCGCGAACGAATCAAAAGTGCCCTCCTCAACTCGGGCTTCGGCTACCCCACCAAGTCCGTCACCATCAACCTGGCTCCAGCCAACATTCGCAAAGAAGGTGCCGGTTTCGATCTCCCAATGGCCATGGGCATCCTCGGCGCCATGGGAATCTTCAAGAAAAGCGAAAAGCATCTGATGGTCGGAGAGCTCTCTCTCGACGGCCTCATCCGTCCCGTTCGAGGTGCCCTTTCCATGGCCGTCTGCGCCAGAAAGCTGGGCATTCCAAACATAGTCGTACCCGAAGAAAATGCCGCCGAAGCTGCCGTTGTGGAAGGCGTCAACGTCTACGGCGTCCGCCATCTTGGCGAAGCTGTAAGCCTCTTCACCCAGCCAGATCGGATGTCCCCGGCCCGGCCCATCTCAGGCCAATCCCACCCCAGCAGCCTCGATTTCGCCGACGTCCGTGGCCAGACTATTGCCAAAAGAGCGCTCGAAGTCGCCGCCGCCGGAGGCCACAACCTGCTCATGATCGGCCCACCCGGCTCAGGCAAGACAATGCTAGCCCGGCGTCTGGCCGGAATCCTCCCCCCACTCAATTTCGTCGAGGCCCTCGAAACCACCCAAATCCACAGCGTCGCCGGAGTCCTCCCCAAAGGCGAAGGCCTCCTCAAAGACCGCCCCTTCCGCTCCCCCCACCACACCGTAAGTGATGCCGGCTTAATCGGTGGAGGCAGCGGCACCCCAAGGCCCGGCGAGGTCTCCCTGGCCCACAACGGAGTGCTTTTCCTCGACGAGCTCCCCGAGTTCAATCGAAACGTCCTCGAACTCCTCCGTCAGCCAGTAGAGGAAGGCAGCGTATCCCTCGCCCGCACAAACATGACGCTCACCTTCCCGGCAAACATCATGCTGATGGGCGCCATGAACCCCTGTCCCTGCGGCTACTATGGCGACCGAACCAAAGAATGCCGCTGCACCGGCTCACAGATCCAGCGCTACATCGGCAAGATCTCCGGGCCACTTCTGGACCGCATCGACATCCACATCGAAGTACCTGCTGTCGACTACAAGGAGCTACGAGGTCAGGGCGACGGTGTCTCCTCATCCGCAATGCGCGAGCGCGTAGAATCCGCGCGTGCCACCCAATCTCAACGTGGCCACCTCAACGCCCGCATCCCCTCAGCGCAACTCCGCAAGCACTGCCAGCTCGACGATTCCGGCGAGCGCACCCTCGAGATGGCCGTGCGCAAGCTCAGCCTCTCCGCCCGCTCGCACGACCGTCTCCTCAAAGTAGCCCGCACCATCGCCGACCTCGCCGGCCAGACCCAGGTCGCCGCCAAGCACATCGCCGAGGCCGTTCAATACCGCAGCCTCGACCGCGAGTATTGGAAGTAATAAACTGGGAGATCCGTCATGACCAACCTC
>JAPKYY010000252.1 GCA_026394095.1 Acidobacteriota bacterium
GCTTATCATTCGCCTCCTCACCCCCTTCGGTCTGCAAAAGGTAGAAGTCGACGAAGGCCTCTCCGGCGCCGGTGGCTCTCCTGCCAACTACCGCACGATTTGCCGCATGTATTTCGACACCATGGAGAACTTCCAGGCAGCCCTCGGCTCGGTCGGTGGAGAGATTTTCAACGACATCCCCAACTACACTGATATCCCTGTTGAACTTCAAATCAGCAAATTAGTGTCCTTTTAGCGCAACACCAACGATAATGAAGTAGTGGAAGGCCGCCGCTACGAACGCGTCTCCGAGGCAATTCGCCTCGAGATCACCGAAATGATCGCTTATGACCTCGAAGATCCGCGCCTTGCGGGCATTGAGGTCACTGACGTTCAGGTCGCTCCTGACATGAAAAAAGTCGCCGTCAGCGTGCACATCCCGGCCCAGGGCGAAGAGGCGGAGAAGATCATCGAAGTTCTCAAATCCACCAAAAGCTACATCCGCAAAGAGCTCGCCTCGCGCATCGACCTCTTCTACACACCCGAAATTTACTTCAATTCTTCGCTCAATCTTGGCTCCCGCGAACGGGTACAAAACATCCTCAAACGGATCAAGCGAGGCCGCCCCAAGGACCAATAATATGGCCCCCTCGCAATTTCGCACGAACAAAAGGCGAAATGGCCCGCAAACCCAACATGCTGTGTTACTTTTAGTCTTAGTTGTTTTGGGTTGGAGCCAGACTGGAGATCCTGATGTACTCCGGTATGAGGCTAGCGCAGACTGCATGGGTGGTGTCTTTACCGTCACTGCTTATGGCAAAAATCGCACCCAATTAGAGGCAGCCGTAACTGAGTCTCTTGAAGAAGCCAGACGTCTGGACGCTATGTTGTCAAACTACAAAGTCAACAGCGAGTGGTCCCAGGTAAACCGTCAGGCCGGAAAGTCTCCAGTGGCCGTCTCCCAGGAATTATTTCAACTGCTCGAAGCGTGTTTGCAGTACAGCCGCCAGAGTGAAGGAACATTCGACATTACTGTCGGGCCGTTGATGCGGCGTTGGGGCTTCTTTAAGGGGTCCGGACGCTTCCCACACCGGTCCGAGATTCGAACCGCAATGGCTGCCGTGGGTTACCAGAACATCATCCTCGATCGCAACGCTCAAACCGTGCGCTTCCTGAATCCTCTCACCGAGATGGATCCCGGCGGCATTGGTAAGGGCTACGCTGTCGACCGTATGGTAGCCATCCTCCGCGAAAGCGGCATCACCAGCGCCTTCATCACCGCTGCCGGTTCCAGCATGTACGGCCTCGGCACTCCCCCCAACGAAGAAGGCTGGCCCGTCACCATCGCCCACCCTTCTCACAAAGACCAGACTGTCGCCAAGCTCCGCCTGCGAGACCAATCCATGGCCACCTCTGGCAGCTCCGAAAAGTTCTTTATGGCCAGCGGCAACATCTATAGCCACATCATGGATCCCCGCACTGGCACTCCCGCACAAGGCACCTTGTCCGTGTCGCTTGTCGCTCCCCGGGCGATTGATACCGAAGCCTGGGCCAAGCCTGTTTACATCCTCGGCCGCGATTGGGCGGCCCGCCACAAACCGAAAGGAATGCGTGTTTTTCACTGCCCCGAAGGCCCCAAGGGCCAAAAGTGGGAAACAACATGCGAATGGCTCCAATGAACTCCCGTTTCCTCGACGCCTGCCGGCGCCGCTCTACCGATGTCCGCCCTGTCTGGTTTATGCGCCAGGCCGGACGCTACATGAAGCAGTACCGCGACATCCGCAAACACCATGGCATCATTGAGATCTGCAAGCGGCCCGACCTCGCCGCTGCCGTTACTCTCCAGCCCATCGAAGTCCTCGATGTCGACGCCGCCATCATCTTTGCCGATCTCCTCCTGCCTGTAGAACCCATGGGCCTCAAGCTCGAATTCCGCTCTGGCGAAGGTCCTCACATCGATAACCCGATTGAGAACTCAACCGACATCGATGCCCTCTCCACCTCCAACACCGACGACCTCGGCTACGTCGGCGAAAGCATCCAGCTCGTCACCCGCGCCCTCGCCGGTAAAGTCCCCGTCATTGGCTTTGTGGGCGCGCCTTTCACCCTCGCCAGCTACATGATCGAGGGCGGCCCCTCCAAGAACTACATCAAAACCAAGAAGCTCATGTATCACGACGAGACCCTCTGGCGCCGTCTGATGGGCAAAATCGTCGACGTACTCGGCACCTTCGCTCTCATGCAGGTTTCCAGCGGCGCCCGCTGCATCCAGGTTTTCGATTCCTGGGTTGGCGCTCTCGCCTCAGACGACTACGTCCGCTACGTGCAGCCCTACTCCCGTGCCCTCATCGAGCGCATCCGCACCTCCGGCGTCCCCGTCATCCACTTTGGCACCGGCTGCTCCGGCTTCTTCCGCGAGCTCCACGCCGCCGGCGGCGACGTCATGGGCGTCGACTGGCGCATGAACATCGACCAGGCCTGGATGGACATCTCCTACCGCTCGGCCGTACAGGGTAACCTCGATCCTGTAGCGCTCTTTGCCCCGCTGCCTGAGATCAAAACCAAGGTCCACGAAATCCTCAAGCGCACCGGCACCCGTCCGGGCCATATCTTTAACCTCGGCCACGGCATCCTGCCCGAAACCCCGGTAGAAAACGTAAAGGCTGTAGTGCAGTTCGTCCGTGAATTCCGACCCTAGCACCCAACCCTCGATCATCATCGGCGGTGGCATCTCCGGATTGTCCGCCGCCTATTACCTCGCCAGGCGGGGCATCCCCTCCATACTCATCGATAACGGTAAAAAACTCGGTGGCGTCATCCAGACTGCCACTGTCGCCGATTGTCTTCTCGAAGGCGGCCCTGACAGCTTCCTCGCCGCCAAACCCGAAGCCATGGCCCTCATTACAGAGCTCGGCCTCGCCGGCGACGTCATTGGCTCCAACGACCACCAACGCTCCACCTGGATCCTCAAAAAAGGCCGCATGATCCCTCTCCCCGAGGGTCTGATGATGATGGTCCCCACCCGCATCTGGCCCACTGTCAAAAGCCCGCTCCTGTCCTGGGCCACAAAAATCAAGATGGGCTTTGAGCTCCTCCGCACGCCAAAACCAAACGCCCCAGACCGCTCAGTC
>JAPKYY010000326.1 GCA_026394095.1 Acidobacteriota bacterium
ATCTTCGCGCTCTTACCCGTCGAATCTGGCCGGTCCGAAACAAAGTTGTTGGCCCCTCGAATGATCAGAGGCAATCCCGTTTGCATGATTCCGATCGAATTCACCTGCCAGCCGCCATACTTCTTGCCTTTGCCAAAAGGCAACTCATACAACAGCGTCACTGCCATCCGCTTGCTCACGTCATTCGGGTCGAGTGAGCGGTTCAACTGACGATTGAAGTAACCATCTTGAAAACCAGATTCACCAGTTGCCTCGAAGCCGAAATCATTGGTTGGCGACAGGTTGCTGTCACTCATCTTTTTGCCTCCGGTAAAGGCCACATTTACAAAGAGGCCAGACCGGAAATTGCGCCTGACGGTCAGCTGCAATTGGTGGCTGTTGTAGTTGCCAAGCAGTGGATTCAAAACACTGATCCCTTGATACTGAGGGTAGGGAAGTAGCGTCCGCTCCCTCGTCACCGTAGCTGCACCCAGCCCTCCAGGCACTCGGCCTGATAGCGGGTTGGCTACGATGTCTTGAGCCGACCGTCCCAGTTGCCGGCGCTGGTCAATCGAAAGCTGATTGATGTTGTAACTGCTCGACGCGAAATGATTCCCCTTGTTGCCGGCATAGGCTGCTTCGAAAAACCATCCGGCCATCTCATGCTGAAGCGATGCGGTCCATTGCTGTGTCATCGGCGTTGGGCTTTCCTTCTCGCGCATCGAGATTCCTTGCCCAAGCAACGCGCCAACCGGCGTTGCTGTTCCTGGTACACCAATCGGCTCGAATGGCAGCCCATCCTGAAACCGGAAGGCCCTGCTGCCAGGTGCCAGCGCTGCATAGTTCGTATTCGAAGTGGAGAAGAACTGTGTATTGCCAAAGAAAGGACGCCAGAAGATGCTCGGGTAGAAGATGCCATAGCCCCCACGCAAGACTGTCTTGCCCTTGCCCGTCAAGTCATAAGCCCAACCGAAGCGAGGTGCAAAGTCACGATAGCTCTCTTCCATAAAAGAGCGAGGCTGCCCGCCTTTGCCTGCGAACACCATCACCCCGGCCAAACCACTGACCGGGTCGCGCTGTGTGAGATCAAAATTGATTTGCCCGTCGTTACGCTCGATAGGCCGTTGCTGCCAGTCCCAGCGCAGCCCCAGATTCAGCGTCAGGCGGCGAGTCAGCTTCCAGTCATCCTGTACGAATACGCTCCAGCTATTACCGGCAAAGGAGGCGCCGCTGACGCGTTGCGCGCCAGCGCTTGCCACTTCTCCGAGTAGCATCTGGGCAAGCGAGGAGCCGGTTCCTGCGGGTATCTGCGGGTTGGTGGTGAGGCCGCCAAAGTTATAGCTGCCTCCTAGATTGGTGCCCTGCTGGTTGTTGCCTTGCTGGGTTCTAAAGTTTACCCCCAGCTTGATCGTGTGATTGCCGGTTATCTTCGTCAGTGTTTCCTGCATGTCCCAGTTCAAAGAACTTCGAAAGCCCAGCGCCCCACCACCTATCGCTCCAAAGCCAAAATCCATCTGCGGGAAGGCGATGCCCACCATATTGGCTGGAAGCCCCAGCTTGCCCGACCAGTCTCCCGAACTCTGCGAAGCAAAGACAAAGGCCTGCCGGTTGATCCCGACTCGCAAGTTGTTCAGTGTGTTTGGTGAAACCGTGAAGTTGTGTGTAGCCACTGCATTGCGATTGGTTTGGTTGTCATCGCGTGCGTCCCCTACCGTCTGGTCTGAGAAGATGCTTGTATTGAATGGGTCATGCTGTGCCTGGGTGTAGCGCACGAAGACGCTGTGGCGATCGCTCAATCGATAATCCACCCGGCCGTTCCACTGTTCCCAGTTGATGCGGGATGGGTTGCCGTCCTGGAAGTTCTGTTGTTGTGTGAAGTTATTGATTGGCGCTTTGTTGGGCTGGGGAAAGAATGCGAGTATCTTCGGAGTTACTTTGTCAAAACGGCTTGACGGCACGATATTGCCAGGGAAGAGAGACCTAACCAGCCCGGCCCCATTCGGATTCTGGATCGTCGTTGCAGGGTCATAAACCGGGATCAATGCACCCGCTGCCGTGCGCAGGTTCGAGAAATTGCCATCACGCCATTCCTGAATCGGCACCGACGCAAAACGTGGCGAAGACCGTCGCAGCAGGTACTTCTCATAGTTGATGAACCCGAATAGCTTGTTCTTCACGATCG
>JAPKYY010000119.1:0-4650 GCA_026394095.1 Acidobacteriota bacterium
GAAGAAGCTTTTGCGACAGCTACAGAGCTGATCAACCAGCTAACCGACGTAAATCGGGTAGTGGCGCTGGTTAAGGGAGTCGCGCCTTTGGGCGACTTCAAGAGTCACGTGTCGGCAATAGACGAAACCCGCCTGGCCCGGCTGCGGGACTGCGACTCGATCGTAAGGAAGCTGTCATACGACAGCGGCTTTGAAGAGAGAATCTGGCAATTCCCTGTGGTGCTTCTGCCCTGCGGAGTGGAAGGCAAGCCCGATTCTGTAGTCTTGCGGCCAATCGACAGCGTTGACGGCATGACGGCGAAAGCAGTCCCGATGCCAGCTGCACTCCTCGAAGAAATGACTACCCTTCTCATGAAGGTGCCCGGCATCGCCGCCGTCTTTTTTGACCTGACAAACAAGCCGCCTGCAACCATCGAGTGGGAATAGCGCACCCGCGCAGAACCTATCGAAGGCGGGATCAGTTCGATCGTCCGACCTGGACGAACTCTGGCCAGCTTCGCGGCCAACGACTGCGTCCCCGATTTCTGTCTCTCTACGAGGCGCAAGAGCGGAGCAAATGCGACGATTTTGGGGTTTGGGTAAAGCCTGACGAGGTTAAGCCTCAAGATTCATATTTTGGCTGGATATCCCCTTTTTTCAATTAGTTAAGAGGGGTAGTTTACCCCGAAGTACTCCCCATCCTACTTTGCTCAGTCAAAATTCGGTATCAGGATTGCCACATGAGCAAGTTCTTGTTGATGATGTGGATGGCCGTTGGAGCCAGTTGGGCGAGTTCGATTTATCAGGTACAGTTTGTGGGTACCTTCGGTGAGGGTGCCTTTGCGTTTACGTTTGGGGCAAACGGCCAGCCATTGGAGCAGAGCCTGACGGGGCTGACGTTGCGGGGCAAGATCAGCATTGTGATGGATGCGCTGCCGGGGCCAACGAGCGTGACGGAGTTTGTAACGAGCTACGAGACGATTGGATCGAGTCCGTTGTGGTTGCAGAACGCCGAATTTTCGGTGGATGGCTTTTCTGGGTTCGCGAATGGACTTTTTGAGTCTGGCCCGTATTTTCTGGAATCGGTTCCGGTGCCGGCGGGGGGCACAGCCGGTGAGCCGTCCGCTTACGAGCAAAGGTTTGGAGTACTCGAATCCCTGAACGCCCTGCAGTTGGGTCTGATTGTGAAAGATGTCTGGACAAATCCGGCAGTTTTGGACTTTCAGAATTCGGGAGTTTGGAATTTGAATGCACAAGGGCTTTCTGGGACTCCTTACAATCCGCAAACCGGGCAGTTTCAAGCCATTAGCGGTACGCCTTCATTCTCTACCGGGTTTGTGCGGTACCAGAGAATTCGGTCGGTAAATAATGTGACGCTGCCTGGTTTCACAATGATCGAGAACACATTCATTCAGGGATCTTTTTCAGCGAGCAGCGTGACGGGGGAGGTGGTGGTGCCAGAGCCTGGGACGTGGTGGGCATTGGCAGGTGGGCTGGGCGGGATCGTGCTGTTACGGCGGCGAGGGTAAAACTCGGTCAACTCGAAACCTGTGTGGGGCGAGAACAAGGTTATATCGGCCCACCAATCTACAACTGGCGAAGTCCCCGACAGGATCAGGCCATAGAAGAAATGTTGTGCCACCCACCAACCGCTGTTATGATTCACCCGATATGGACATAGCCTGCCTCGCCAACAGCCTCACCAGCGACGAACGCGCCTTCTTTGAAACCAACGGTTATCTCATCGTCGAGAACGCGATTCCTGCCGACCTGCTCAGCCGCCTGCTCGCTGTCGTAGACCGCGTTGACGCCCGCGAGCGGACGCCCGCTATGGCCAACAAGCTGCTCTCCATCCCGAACGTTGTGCACGAGGACGACGCGATGGTCGACCTGCTCGACCTGGCTACAGTCTTCCCCAAAGTTTGGGGCATCCTCGGCTGGAACATCTACCTCTACCACTCGCATCTCGACGTCACTCCGCGCGAAAATGCCAGCGCTCAAAACTGGTCGGTTGCCTGGCATCAGGACAGCATGCGCGTCAACGACGAAATCGAATCCAATCCCCGCCCCCGGCTCTCACTCAAGGTGGGCTATTACTTGACGGACGTCAGCCAACCCGGACGCGGGAACACCCTGCTTGTACCCGGCACCCAATTGTGGAACGAGATCGAAGTCCCGCAGGATGGCAGTTCCAGCCCCGAAGGCTGCATTTCTCTCTGCGTCCCTCCGGGCTCCGCGCTTTTGCTCGATCGCCGTACCTGGCATTCCCGCAGCGCTAACAACTCTGACCTCACTCGCAAAGTAATCTGGTACGGCTACGGTTACCGCTGGCTGCGCCCGAAAGACGAGATGACCGTCTCGCATCTCTACGCGAAGGTCGATCCGATACGACGCCAGATCCTCGGCGGAGGAGCCTCCGCTAATGGCACCTACGACCCCACCGACGCCGACGTCCCACTGCGCGTCTGGCTTGAGCAGCACGACCCGGCCGCCGCCACGCCCTCCCCGCACGGCCGCTCGCAATCGCGCCCGCCAGCCATGGTGCGCGGCAAGCACCTTGGCCGCAATTGAAGGTGTGATTCTTCGAAGCTCTAAGCCTGAAGATTCAGCGCCTCATGGACGCCTTCAGCAAATCGATCCAGATCATTCTGATTGTTGTAGAGGTGGACGCTCACTCGCAATAAGCCGTGCCGGGCACTGACGATAATGTTGCGCTCTTGCAGCCTGGCGGCAATCTGGTTGGAATCCATCTGCGGGAAGCAGCAGGCCAGTACAGGGCTGTTGGGATGCTCCACGGTGCCACCGAGGGCTTCCACCTTCTCGCGAAGCTTACTCGCAAGCTCAAGCACTCGAGCTTCGATCGTCGATGCTCCCAGCTTCAGGAAAAGATCTACGCTTTGCTCCATCGCGTAATAGAGCGGCATTGCGGGAAAGTAGCCTTCGTAGCGCTCGGCTGCGCTGGAAAACTCGGGCATCCCGTGGTGGAGATTACTCCAGTCTCGCCAGTTGTGGTGGCTGCGCCAGCCGACGATGTTCGGCTCAAGCCACTTACGCACACTTGGCTTGACATAAAGGAAGCCCGCGCCTGTCGGGCTCAACATCCACTTGTAGCCATGCACGCTCAGCATGTCGATACCGAGGTCTTGCACATTGAATTCGATGGCACCACAGCCCTGCGTCGCATCGACGTAGAAGAGCGCATTCGGGCAGAGGCGGCGCATCTCTTTGAGCGGCGCGCGAAAGCCAGTGACGTAGTTGAGCGCGCTCACCATCACCAGGCGGGTGCGCTCGTTCACATGTTGCGCGAAGTCTTCGATTGGGGTTTCGATGAACTCGACGCCTTTGCGGGTGAGCAGGCTCGGGCCGTAGGTGTTGTTGGGGAATTCGGGTGCGAGCGTAACGGCACGGTCGCCGGGTTGCCAGTCGATACCGTTCACCGCAATCGCAAGGCCATGCGCGGTACTGGGGATCATCGCGATATCGTCGGCTGTTGCGTGAACCAGTTTGCCGAGTTTGGCGCGGAGACGATCCAGATCATCAAACCACTTTGGTGCATCTACGGCAGCAGAATAATCGCGGCGCTGGAGATGGGCCAGAACAGCGTCTGAAGCCGACTGCGGCAATTGCCCCATCGTGGCCGAATTGAGGAAAGTTTTGTTGGCCAATGAGGGGAAGAGGCTGCGCACCTCTTCCCAGTTGATTAACTCAGTTTGGACTTGATCCATGCAGCAACCTCAGCGAGTGGCACTTCTGACATAACCTTGCCGCGGCGCTCGACTACTTCGACAATGCCCTGTGCGAGCTTCTTGCCGATGGTGATGCGCCAGGGAATGCCGATCAGTTCGGCGTCTTTGAACTTGACGCCGGGACGTTCGTCGCGATCGTCGAAGAGGACGTCGACGCCGAGACCCTTGAGTTGGGCGTAGAGGTCTTGCGCGGCTTGTTTTTGAGCCGCATCGCTAATGTTGACAGGCGTTACGACGGCTTCAAATGGGGCGATAGAGGCAGGCATCGCCATGCCGTCGGCATCGTTGTACAGCTCGACCGCGCCACAGAGGACGCGTTCGACACCAATGCCGTAGGAACCCATGATTACCTTTACCTCTTTGCCGTTCTCGTCGAGAACGTCGAGGCCCATCGCCTTCGAGTACTTGTAGCCAAGCTTGAAGATATGGCCGATCTCCATCGTTTTGAGGATCTCGAGCGGAGCTCCCGTATGGAGTTCTGTATCACCGGCTTCCACCTGACGGATGTCGGCAAAGGTTGCCTTGAAATCTTCGCCTGGGGTGACATTGCCGAGGTGGTAATCGTCCTTGTTGGCTCCAGCAACCATGTTCTGCCGGCCTTCGAGGGCGCTGTCGGCGTAGATGGGCATGTTGGTGACGCCAACTGGCCCAAGTGAACCGGGGTCTGCGCCGAAGAGGTCGCGAATTTCTTCTGGATGCGCGGCACGGAATTCTTTGCAGCCGACAACGGCGTTGAACTTGGTTTCGCTCAATTGATGATTGCCGCGAAGCAGGGCGAGGATCGGCTTTGTCTTGCCACCGAAGTCAGCAATGACAACAAAACTCTTGATGAGCGAAGTAGCGGGGAGCTTGAGGAAAGCAGCCACCTCATCGATGGACTTCTGGTTGGGCGTATGGATCTCGACAGGATCGAGCGCTTCGGTGG
>JAPKYY010000119.1:4667-13105 GCA_026394095.1 Acidobacteriota bacterium
GATGGGGGCTGGACGCGAGACGGCTTTCTCGAGGTTGGCGGCGTAGCCGGTCTGCTTGCAGACGACAACATAATCTTCGCCTGCGTCGGTGGCCACCATAAACTCCTGGCTGGCAGAGCCGCCCATGGCACCAGAGTCGGCGTCGACGACAACGTATTCAATACCGCAGCGGTCGAAGATCTTACAGTAGGCCTGGCGGTGCTTTTCGTAGCTGACGTCGAGGCCAGGGGCGTCGATATCAAAGGAGTAGGAATCCTTCATCAGGAACTGACGCACGCGCAGCAGACCGCTCTTGGGGCGGGGTTCGTCGCGGAACTTGGTCTGAATCTGATACCAGATCTGCGGCAACTGCTTGTAGCTGCGCAGTTCGCCGCGAGCGATCGAGGTCATGACTTCTTCGTGCGTCATGCCGAGGCAGAGGTCGCGATTGAAGCGATCCTTGAGGCGGAACATGTTCTGCCCCATGCCTGTCCAGCGGCCGCTCTCCTGCCAAATTTCGGCCGGATTGAGGGCGGCGAGAAGAAATTCCTGTGCGCCGATGGCTTCCATTTCTTCGCGGATGATGCGCTGGATCTTGGTGATACTGCGCTGGGCGAGGAAAAGATAGTTATAGATTCCAGCGCCCAGCGGCCGGATATATCCGGCTCGCAAGAGAAGACGGTGGCTGGCTACTTCGGCGTCTGCAGGGACTTCCCGCAACGTGGGGATAAAAAGTTGACTCCAAAACATGAGGGAAAAGGCCTTCGCAAAGAGGGTAAGCTATCGAGTCTAGCATGCTAGACTGAGGGTTCTTCGAGCTATGAAGATTGCCATCGGCGCCGACCACGCCGGATTCCTCCTGAAAGAAAAGCTGCGCGACGAATTGAGGGCCGAAGGCCACGAAGTCGTCGACGCAGGCACGACGAGTACGGAGTCGGTCGATTATCCCGATTTTGCTGAGAAGGTTTCGGAGCAGGTAGTCTCCGGTGCCGTCGACAAGGGCATCCTTGTGTGTTCGAGTGGTGTCGGCATGTCGATCGCAGCCAACAAATTCAATGGTATCCGCGCTGCTCTCGGCACGAGTGAAGACGAAGTAGGCTATGTGCGCCGTCACAATGATGCCAACGTGCTCGCCATTGGTGCCAACTATACCGACGAAAACACTGCACGCAAGATGACCGAAGTCTTCCTCCACACAGAGTTTGAAGGCGGCCGCCACGCCCGCCGTGTAGCCAAGATCGAAGCCATTGAGAAATCCCAGAAAGGCCAACAGTAGTTAACATGAACGACGCACAGAGAATGGGCAGAAGCCTCGCAGAAGTAGACCCCGCAGTCGCTGAAGCGCTTATGCATGAGACCGCACGGCAACAGGACTTCCTCGAGCTGATTGCGAGCGAAAACTTTACCTCGGAAGCCGTTCTCGAAGCTACCGGTAGCATTTTTACCAACAAATACGCCGAAGGTTATCCCGGCAAGCGTTACTACGGCGGTTGTGAACATTCTGACGTTGTCGAGAATCTGGCCCGCGAGCGCGCCATGAAGCTCTTTGGCGCACAGTACGCCAACGTCCAGCCCCACTCCGGCTCGCAAGCCAATCAGGCCGCCTACGCCGCAGTTCTCAACCCGGGCGACACGATTCTGGGCATGAACCTTTCGCACGGCGGCCACCTTACCCACGGCCACCACCTCAATTTCTCGGGCAAGCTTTACAAGATCGTTCCTTATGGTGTGCGTCAGGAAGACGAACTCATCGACTACGACGAAGTGGCTCGTCTGGCTGAAGAGAACAAGCCGAAGATGATCATCGCCGGTGCCAGCGCCTATGCGCGTGTGATCGACTTCAAGCGCTTCCGCGAGATTGCCGATAGCGTTGGTGCGATTTTTCTGGTCGACATGGCTCACTATTCCGGCCTGATCGCTGGCGGTGGCTACCCCAACCCCTGCGAGCACGCCCACATCGTCACCTCAACCACCCACAAGACCCTCCGCGGGCCCCGCAGCGGCCTGATTCTTGCCGAAGAACGCTTCGGTAAGGATATCGACCGCAATGTCTTCCCGGGTGCTCAGGGCGGCCCCCTGGTGCATGTGATGGCGGCCAAGGCTGTGTGCTTCCTTGAGGCGATGCAGCCAGATTTCAAGGTTTATGTCCAGAACGTCCTGAGCAACGCCAAGGTTCTCGCAAGCGGCATTGCCAGCGAAGGCTTCCGCATCATCTCGGGCGGCACCGATTCGCACATCGTTTTGATGGACGTGTTCTCGAAGGGCGTCAAGGGCCGCGAAGCTGAAACCGCTCTCGATCGCGCACACATCACTGTGAACAAGAATTCGATTCCCTTCGACGTCAACCCGCCAATGAACCCAAGTGGCATTCGCCTGGGCACCGCCGCACTCACCACTCGTGGCTTCGGCAACGCAGAATTCGAACAAGTTGCAAAGCTGATTGCCGAAGTACTTGCCGATCCGTCGAGCGAAGAACTCAGCGCCTCTGTCGCCAAAAAGGTCCACGCATTGACCGAAGGATTTCCTCTCTATGCGTGGAAGCTCGCCCCTTCCCACGCGGGGTAAGGCGAGCCTATGCGCATCGCGATTGACGTACGCCATTCCCGCGATTACGGGATTGGCACGTACATTCGCAACATGGTGCAGTCCCTGGCGCATATCGACGATCAGAACACCTATGTTCTAGCCGGTCGAAAGGAAGACCTGCGCGAGTTTGGCGAATTGCCGGTGAACTTTCGCCGTGCGGTCTTTCCCAGGTCGGATTCTGGCCTGCTCAACCAGATCAGCTTCCCGCTTTTTCTCCGGCAGCTCAAGCCTGACCTTTGCCATGTGCCGCTGAACTCCGCCCCGCTTCTGATGCCGAAGCCCTACATCGTGACGATTCACGATATGAGCAGCTTGCTCTTTCCCGAGGTGAGCAAGGCTGAGACAAACTCGATCCGCCACCAGTACCGGCTCTTCCGCTTCCGCCGAAGCCTCCTGCGCGCCCAGCACATCATCGCGGTTTCGAAATCCACCCAGCGTGATGTCTCAGACCTGATGAGGATTCCGCTGGAGCGAATTAGCCAGATCTATTCCGCACCAGACCCTCGCTTTCTCGAACACTCGCACTTTGCCTCCTCCGGCAGTCATGCATTTGGCGCCTGGGAGGNGAGAACGCTCGAACGCTACCAGATCGGCTATCCCTTCCTGCTCTACGCCGGAAGCGTCCGTCCACAGAAGAATGTGACGAGACTTGTCGAAGCCTTCGCCGTCTTGCGCAATGAACTGGAGAATCACCCTCAATACAAAGATCTGCGCCTCATCATCATTGGAGACGAAATGTGGAAACATCCTCAGGTGCGGCGGATGGTGATCCAGACCCGCATGGAGCCCTACGTGCGCTTTTTTGGCTTTGTACCTTTTGACACTCTGCGCGTCTTCTATTCCGCCGCTACTGCCTTCGTTTTTCCATCTCTGTATGAGGGTTTTGGAATGCCGCCACTGGAGGCTATGGCGTCCGGAACGCCTGTGGTGTGCTCAGGAACCAGTTCGCTGCCCGAGGTAGTGGGAGACGCCGCTGTGCTGGTGAACCCCGAGAACGTCTTCGATATTGCCCGTGGGATTCGGGAAGTGCTTTTAGATCAACCACTTCGAGCGGATTTGATCGCCCGGGGCCATGCCCAGGCCAGAACCTACCACTGGGAACGTACCGCGAGGGAAGTTCTTGAGGTTTACCGCGAAGCGAAAGAGATAGTGCACGGAAAATCGAAATAATATCAAAGTATTTAACGAATAAATATTTGTCATATTCCAATCGGTCTCCAATTAAGCCTATTATTTGCAATACTTTAAAGAAGTACTACTCGCTCCATTACAGTACTGATCAAAAATAATAATTGAATAATTAGGCGAATAATACAATTATTGTTCATGCAGTGCCGGAGGGGATTCTGGCCTGCCGCTCGAATCAGTAGAAAAACAATAACTAGGATGGAAGCCCAATGGAATGGACTCGAAGTGAAACAATCGGTTTGGCCAGTGCATCGTGTGTCTTTTGTCGCGGCCTGGGGCTGCGCAAGACTCCGGTTAAAGAAGATACAAAGCCGTGCGGATGTGTATTCCGCGCGATTTTTCGCGCCTGTTTTGTGCGCTACCGGCACTGCGTAGAAAAAGCTGGTGTCACCAGCTGCATGACCCTCGATCATGCCGAAGGCCCGACCGGCCATCGGTTCTGGGGTCGTCGCAATGAAGAATACATTGCCGACTTTGAACTGGTCTGCCGCCGCAGCCTGAATCGCGAAGAATACGAAGTGTTCCACTGGCATTTCCTGCAAGGCGCAGACTGGAAGTACTGCATCCAGAAGATTGGCATAGACAAAGGAACCTTCTTCCACGATGTTTATTGCCTGCAAGAGAAGCTCGGGCGGGTTTTCAGTGAATTGCAGCCCTACGCACATTTCCCTCTGGACGAATACTTCAGCGGCATCAAAATGCGCAAAGTTGCTGTGATGCAATTGCGTGGGCCGCGCGAGATCGTAGGCGGCGAGGACGAAGAAATCGAAATCGAAGAGAAGGTGGAAGACCTCACCGTTGTCGCCGAAACCAATGTTGTAGAGATGCCGCGCTGCAGCGACAAGGTAGCGCGCAAGTTCCCCTGGCGTCGCCGCCCGATCAAGGCCGCCTAGGGCCGTGAGGCCGCATTGACCCCAATCATCAAAGCCAGTTTGGCGACGATCTCATTGGATGTCATGTCCCAATCGGGCGAATATTCGTCCGAAGGTTGATGATAATGCTTCTGGTTGTAATCCTGGGCAAAGGCTCCAGGGACATCGACCGGAATCAGCGAGAAGGCTGAAACACCGGCCTTCACGAAACTGAAGTGATCACTGCGAAATGCCGTACCAGCCTCGGGCCGCGGGTCTGGACGCAAGGCAACCCCGTAACGCCTGGCTGCTTCTTCAACAAGCGGCCAGGCGTTTGCCTTGTCTTCCCCCAAAACAAGCAGGCCGCCGGGCTTGCCGCCCGGCACGATGCCGTCCACATTGATATTCAACTTCGCAGCCGTCAGTGGCAGGATCGGATTGCGGGTATAGTAATCAGACCCGCGCAGGCCACTCTCTTCCCCGGTCACCGCAAGAAAGAGAACGCTCCGGCGAGGCCGCGGGCTCATCGCTGCCCAGGCCCGGGCAAACTCAATCAACATCGCGCAACCGCTTGCGTTGTCTACGGCCCCGTTGAAGATTCGGTCTTTGCCTACGAGCCCGATGCCCAGGTGGTCCCAGTGGGCCGAATACAGAACATGCTCATCACTAGTGGACGTGTCAGAACCCTGCACGCGCGCCACCACGTTTTGCGATTCGATTGATGGCCCCGGTAGCACCTTGCCGGGCGGCTTCTTCAAATTTGTAGGTCCAGCGGCCAAAATAGGTTAACGCCTTCCCGCCAAAGAATGCCGGATCCTCACTTGGAGGCTCCCCGGTAAAAAGTACGACAATCTTGCCCTTTGCATCCACGCCGGCGTAATCATCCCAGCCGAACTCAGGTGCTCGAATCCCGTGGCCGACAAAGACAAGGGGCGCCGACAAGCTAACCAAGTCCTCCTGCGTGTGTGTCGACCCAACAAAATCTTTGCGCCAGGCCAGCGGCTTGCCACCGATTGAGATGCGCGAGGCCGGGCTCACCAGCACACCCGCCAGTGGCACGCGCTGAAAGAATGTACCGCGATCCCCAGCGCCCCTGGCACCGGCGGCCTCAAAGGCCGAAGCGAGATACTGCGTCGTCAATTCGCCACCGCGAGTTCCAACTGCACGCCCTTCCAGCAGGTCGCTCGAAAGGAAGCGGATATGGGCCCGCAATCGGTCTCCCTCAATCGAAAGTGGCTGCCCAAAAGCAGAAATCACAAAAAGAAATACGCAGAACAAGCGGGACATAGATTGAGTTTAGCTAGCCTCAATAGTATGCAGGTGCTTTTGGTTCGCAAGGGTCCGGTCGAATACACCCTCCACGAAGAGACATGGGTCGACGACTACGCTTGGCTACGCGATAAAGAAAACCCCGAGTTGCTGGCGCATCTTGAGGCCGAAAATTCTCATACCAGCGCTGCGATGGCGCACACCGAAGACTGGCAGAAATCCTTATACGATGAGATCCTGAGCCGCATCCAGCAAAGCGACCTGAGTGTGCCGGTTAAAGACGGCCCCTATTTTTATTACACGCGCACGGAAGAGGGCAAGCAGTACCCGATCTACTGTCGCAAGCACCACAGTCTCGACGCTGCCGAAGAGATCTTTCTCGATTCCAACGAACTGGCCGAGCGTCAGGATTACTTCCGCATCGGTGTGCTCGAAACCAGTCCTGACCATCGCCTGCTGGCCTATTCCACCGACCTTGAAGGCGATGAGGATTACACGATTCGCATCAAGGATCTCGCAGCTGGCATACTCTACCCGGATCGGATTGAACGAACTTACGATTCCTTAGCCTGGGCTGCCGACAACCTCACGTTTTTTTACAACGTACTCGATGCAGCCAGACGCCCGCATCGCATATTCCGCCATTGTCTGCGGCAGGAAGCCAACACCGACACCCTCATCTATGAGGAGAACGACGAGCGCTTCCGGGTTGATATCTACAAGACACGCAGCAGCAAGTATCTGATCCTCGAGACAAGATCCTCCACTACAACCGAGCTACGTCTTTGTGACGCCAGTGCCTCTGATCATGACTTCGAGATCTTCCGGCCAAGACAGCAGGACATCGAGTACAACCTCACGCACCAGGGCGACTGGTTCTATCTGCGTATCAACGACCGCGGGCGCAACTTTCGCCTCATCCGAACCCCAGTCAACAATTGGGCTGAGAGCGCATTGGAAGAAATTCTCCCGCACCGCCCCGACGTCTATCTGGAACATATCACCGCGCTCAGCGGCTATCTGATCGTTACCGAGCGCGTTGGCGGCCTGCGGCGCTTTCGCTATCGCAAGGCTGACGACAAGCAGTGGCACAGCCTTGAATTTGGAGAAGCCGCCTATGCAGTTGGGCTCACCGGCAATCGGGATTTCTATGAAGACACGATGCGTTATGTCTACCAGTCTCCTGTAACTCCGCCCAGTGTCTTTGATTTCCACTTTGCCACCGGCGAGCACGAGCTAAAGAAGCGCACTCCCGTGGCTGGCGACTTTCACCCGGAGCGTTACACCGTAGAACGCACCCACGCCACCAGCCACGATGGAGTCGAGGTGCCGGTAGTGCTGATCTACCGGCAGGATCTCGATCGCACAAGGCCCCATCCCTTGCTGCTTTATGGCTATGGCGCATACGGTGCCAATTCTGATGCCACCTTCAGCACCTCCCGTTTGAGCCTGCTCGACCGGGGTGTTGTTTATGCCATTGCGCAGGTGCGTGGTGGTGCAGAGATGGGCCAGCCCTGGCACGACGAAGGCCGCATGAAGAAGAAGCGCAACAGCTTTCTCGATTTCATCTCCTGTGCCGAGATGCTAATCGCCAAAGGCTGGACAACGACACCGCAGCTGATCATCGAAGGCGGCAGTGCCGGTGGCCTTCTTGTTGGCGGCGCAATCACGATGCGGCCGGAGCTCTTTGGTGCAGTACTCGCTCACGTGCCTTTCGTCGACGTTCTGCACACCATGCTCGACGCAACATTGCCCCTGACTGTGGGTGAATACGAAGAGTGGGGCAACCCGGCCGACCCTGAGTATTTTTTCGCCATGCGCGAGTATTCCCCTTATGACAATACCCGCGAGGCCGAATATCCACCGATGCTCGTTACTGCCGGCCTCAACGACCCGCGAGTCGCCTACTGGGAGCCAGCCAAATGGGTAGCCCGCCTGCGCGAAAACAATCTTAAGCCCAGCGAAATCCTGCTCAAAGTCAATATGGGCGCAGGCCATTTTGGCGCATCCGGCCGCTATGACCGCATTCAGGAAATCGCCTTTGAATACTCCTGGCTACTTAAGACCTGGAACTTGATATAGAGTGAGACTAAGATGAGCGAATTTGTACTTCCACGCCGAGAGGCCCTCAAAGCCGGGGCAGGACTGGTTTCGATCGCAGCTATGGCACAGCCTAACGCTGCCACCTGGACTGCCCAGACCCTCGATGAACACCAATTGGCTACCGTCGAATTGCTTGGCGATCTCATCATCCCGGCCACCGATACGCCTGGCGCCAAGGCCGCTCTCGTTCATCGCTATGTCGATCTATTCCTTACCGATGGTCCCGATAGCGACCGTGTGCGCTTCCTCGAAGGCCTCGGCTGGCTCGATGGCTATACCCAGGGCAAGTTTCAGAAACCCTTCATCAAGCTGAGCAACGCCGATCAGATTCAGGTTCTTCAGACTCTCGACCGGGACAGTGAATTTGGAATCGACCAGGGCCACCAGTTTTTCCGCATTACCAAGAGCCTCGTTTCACGCATTTACTACAACACCGAGATCGGCTATAGGGAACTCAACAAG
>JAPKYY010000733.1 GCA_026394095.1 Acidobacteriota bacterium
ACCCGCCTCGTCCAGCACCCCAACGGCAACATCTACATTGCTGAGGCCTCCCGCATCCGCCTCCTCAAACCGGATGGCAGCCTGTCCACCATCCGCACCAGTCTCCTCAACCCCGGCGGCCTCGCCATCGATTCTTCCGGCCGGCTCATTTTCTCAGATTCAGGCAACCACCGCGTCATGCGTATCGATCTATCCACCAACGTCGCAACCCGCATCGCCGGTTCCAGTGAAGCCGGTTTCAGTGGCGATGGCTCCGCCGCCACAGACGCCAAACTCAACAACCCCGGAGACCTCGTCATCGACGCCCAGGGCAACCTCCTCATCGCCGACCGTGACAACCGCCGCATCCGCCGCGTTGCTCCTGACGGCAAGATATCCACCATTGCCGGTAACGGTCTCCCCTTCAGCTACGCCGATATCACCGGAGAACTCGCTACCCGCACCGGCTTCGGCTCGATCGACGGTCTCAGCATCGATGCCGCAGGCAACCTCTACATCTCCGAAGTCAAACGCCTCACCCGCATCCGCCCGAACGGCCGCGTCGAGATCCTCACCGGCTATCAGTCCCAGGCCGACGATGGCACAGCCACTTACTACAACGAACAACTCGACAAGATCGACGCCGTCGCAATCCTCCCCGACGGCACCCTCGCCTTCACCACCCGTGCCAGGCCCGCTCTAAAAATCGCACTCACTTCTCCATAAACTCGTAGCGCACCTGCGTCACCCGTCCGCGCCAGTAAGGCCAAACTCCGCTCGGCAGCAACCACGACACCTCACCCTCCAGCGGCACCCGCATCCCGTCCCGCATCTGGTAATTCCACAACCGGCATTCCCATGGTGCTGCCTCAAGCTTCGTCCCTACCGTCCGGTATCGGGCCGCAGCGCGAACCCGCTCCACATACCCATCATCACCAAAGTAAAACTCAAGGCTGCACCGCGAACCCGCATCAATCAGCGTAGCCCTCGCGCTACGTTCATCCATCGCCTCCCACTTCACACCCTGGCTCGGCAACAACCGCGTTGGATACCAAATCCCTTCCGCAAGAAAACGCATCAATTCCCCCTGTGCAGCCTCAGGCGAGCCGCTAATGCTAGCCAGAGAATACAACCCCGCCAACTCCGCCTGCAAAATCCCCTGTCCGCCCACATAAGCATCATGAACAAACACCGGCACCCCCGGCATCATCGCAATCGTCGCGTCCCAGTCAAATCCCATCACCCGCATCACATTGAGTTGTGACGCCCGAAATGGCTTCCACTGCGGCGCACTCTCGCCCATGTTGAAGCTCCCCTCCTGCTCCATCTCCATCTTCAAAATCATAGGTTGCCCGTCAGTCAACACAGACTCAAAATACCGCCGCACCGGCGTCGGCAATCCCATCAACTCCCGCGAATCATAATGCGACGGCTCCGCCTTCATCTGCCCTGCAAGAATGGCTGTCCGCAACTGCCGCGTCCCGCCCTGCCAGCGGCTTCGCCCATACAATAAAGCCAACACCAGCACCACTCCCAAAACGGCAACCACCAAAAGCGCAATCTTCATGCCCCAAGTATCGCCAATGTGAATCTGGGTTGAAGGACTCTTTGCCCCACTTGCGCCAATACAGGTATGAGAATTCTTTCGCTCCTGGTCTTTGCTCCACTCTTGCTTGGTCAAACCGCGGTCATCCCCGCTGACTATGCCACCAAGGCGGGCAACACAGCACTAAACTACACGTTCTCCGGCTACCCTGCCACGGCGCAGTACATTTATTCTGAGAGTCAGGTACTCGCCTCCGGCATCAAGCCAGGCGATATTCTCACGGGCATCCGTTTCCGCATGGCCAGCGGCTCCGTCGGCGGCCCAAACCTCCAATTTACCTATGCCAACTGGGATCTAACCATCTCGAAAAGCACCCGGGACGTAGGTGCCCTTACCAGTTTTATGTTGGGCAACATGGCCAATGATGCCGTCGTCGTTCGTCGCGGCAACCTGTTAATGCCGGTCAACTCCATGCCCAGCACCAAGGCTGTAAATGATTTCGGGCTCTATATTCCCTTCACTTCGAACTACACCTACACGGGAGGCAATCTTCTTCTTTCCATGACTCATGATTTGGGCGAGTGGGACGGCTCCCACACAATTGATGCCGTCCGTGATCCTGCCAACTTCCAGTCTGTCGCCGTCCTCCGATACAACGTTGCCAACGCAGATCAGGTCAATCCCACTGTGGTCATTATCCAGCTCACCTACACCCGCCCTGCGTCTGGCCCAACCGTCACCTCAGCGGGAGTTCTGAACGCAGCTTCCTATGCAGCAGGCGGCGTCGCCCCCGGCCAGATCGTAACCATCTACGGCGAACGTCTCGGCCAGTCTGCCGTTGTTGCTGCCACACTCACCAACTCGAAGT
>JAPKYY010000291.1 GCA_026394095.1 Acidobacteriota bacterium
GCGTTGTTCAGCAAAGGCCCGCGAAAGGTAGAGCAGGTCTTTACCCTCAAAGGAAAGGTTACGGTTAAAGCTGTTCGCACCATCTCAAAGGACGGCAAAAAGATGACCATCGATTCCCGCGGCAGCAGAGCTGACGGAACCAAATTCAAAAACATCCTTGTCTATCAGCGCCTCTAGCCGTCGAGCGATGCTTCTTCAACGTTATTAAGCTTCCGCTGGATCACGCGAGTCCGCTGCTCGGCATCATCAATCGTCTTCGAAGCCTGGTCCAGCTTCTCCCGCACTCGTCCAAGCACCTGGTGGTACTTGAGAAACTCAGTCTTGACGATGCCGAGCAGTTCCCAAACCTCGCTCGATCTCTTCGTAATCGCCAGCGTTCGGAAGCCCATTTGCAAACTGTTCAGCAGCGCCAGCAGCGTACTCGGCCCCGCCAGAATCACCCGCAACTCCTGCTGGATTTGGTCGACAAAAACAGTGCGCCGCATCACCTCGGCATAGAGCCCTTCGGTAGGCAGAAAGAGGATCCCAAAGTCAGTCGTCTTCGGTGGCGAAATGTATTTGTCGTGGATCGCCTTTGCACTCGCCCTCACTCGCTTCTCAAGCTCCTGCAAAGATCGCTCAACACCCGCAGCATCCCCCGCGTCCGCCGCCTCTACAATCCGCTGATAATCTTCTAGCGGAAACTTTGCATCGATCGGTAGCCAAACCGCTTCGCTCTGTCCAGGCAACTTCACCGCAAACTCGACCCGCTCTGCTGTCCCCGTAACAGCGACATTCTTTTCATATTGCTCAGGCGTTAGCACCTGCTCGAGCAGTGCCCCAAGCTGTACTTCACCCCAAGTGCCACGCGTCTTTACGTTGGACAAAACTTTCTTGAGATCCCCAACTCCCACGGCCAGACTCTGCATCTCCCCAAGCCCCTTATGCACCTGCTCCAGCCTCTCGCTCACCTGCTTGAAGCTCGCAGCCAAACGCTTCTCAAGCGTCGTCTGGAGCTTCTCATCCACCGTAGAGCGAATCGTCTCAAGCTGTGCCTGTAGCCCAGCCCCCAGCGTCGAAAACTCCCGGCGCATCCGCGACAGTTCCTCCAGCATCACCGTGCTGTTGTCACGCTTCAGCAGGATCGCCAGTTGAAGTACAACAACAATCCCCCCAAGCACATAAACTTCGATCATCGATCAATACTTCGCAAGCTTGGTCGTAGCCCCACTTCGCACGCTTGGTACTGAAAGCGAGGTGCCAACGCTCTTGTATGGGCCTTCTGCAAGCGTCCCATCGGGAAATGTGATGCGCATCAGATCGCCGGTGACAGAGTACTTCGCTTGCTGCGTTTGAAACGGAAGCAGAAACAGCGATTTCCCGCCTGGGTAAAAGAAAATTCGCATCTCCAGGTTTTGCCCTTCCATCAGTTTCATCCCCACCCACTCGCCAATCACCGTCGGCTTCCACGCCGGGGCTTTGCCCACTCGTGTGAGATCCATCGAGACATCTTTACCTTGCATCAATCGAAGTTTTCCGGGCTGAGACAAATCGATCATTTGCCGGTTCAGCGGCCCGCCCGCCTGAAGCGCTGGCATCACCATATAGTTGCCATCGATCTCGTACAAGCCAGGCGCAACAGCCCCTGGTCGAATCAGCACAGATCCACCGGTCTTGAATTCATAGAGTGCCCCAACGCCTTTTGCATTCGGAACCACAGT
>JAPKYY010000174.1 GCA_026394095.1 Acidobacteriota bacterium
GGGGTGCCGGTTTGCTCGACACGGCCTTTGTTCATGACGGTGATGCGGTCGGCGAGGGTGAGGGATTCTTCCTGATCGTGGGTGACCATCAGGAAGGTGATGCCGACGCGGCGCTGAAGGGCTTTGAGTTCGAGGCGGACTTGCTGGCGGAGGTTGGGGTCGAGGGCACTTAGGGGCTCGTCGAGGAGGAGGACGGCCGGGGCAAGGGCAAGAGATCTTGCAAGGGCGGCTCGTTGTTTTTCTCCGCCGGAGAGTTTGGCAGGGAGACGGTCTTCTTTGCCGGTGAGCTGGACGAGGTCGAGGACTTCGGCGACTTTCTCGTTGATGTTGGTGGCGGATTTTCTTCGTAGGCCGAATTCTACATTCTGACGGACTGTGAGGTGGGGGAAGAGAGCGTAGCTTTGGAAAACAGTAGAAACGTTGCGCTCGTAGGGTGGGAGGTCGGCGACGTTTTGGCCTTCCAGCAGGACGGTGCCGGAGGTGGGGATTTCAAAGCCTGCGACCATACGGAGTGTGGTAGTTTTACCGCAGCCGGAGGGGCCGACCAGGGCGTGGAATTCGCCGGTGGGGAGGCTCAGGTGGACGTCGTCTACGGCGCGGTGCGTAGGGAAGATTTTTGATACGCCGGTGAGGGTGAGGACGTCAGCCATTGCATCGAATCGTAACGCAAAAAGGCCCGCCTTGCGGCGGGCCTTTGGGGGAATTCCAAGTTAGCTGTTGAAGCGGGTGTCGGCTTCTACCCAGTTAACGACGTTCCACCAGGAACCGATGTAGTCGGGACGGCGGTTCTGATACTTGAGGTAGTAGGCGTGTTCCCAGACGTCGAGGCCGATGATGGGGAAGTTGCCTTCCATCAGGGGGTTGTCCTGGTTGGGGGTAGAGGAGATGACAAGCTTGCCGTCAGCAGTCTTGCTGAGCCAGGCCCAGCCAGAGCCGAAGCGGGTGGTGCCAGCGGCGGCGAACTTTTCTTTGAAGGCATCAAAGGAGCCAAAAGTAGCGTCGATGGCTTCGGCGAGCTTACCAACGGGGGTGCCACCGGCGCCAGGGCCGAGGATCGTCCAGAAGAGGGAGTGGTTGTAGTGACCGCCTCCATTGTTGCGGACTGCGGCCTTGATGGCGTCCGGGACGATGGCGAGGTTGTTGGCCAACAACTCTTCGATGGTCTTGCCAGCCAGCTCGGGGGCAGATTCAAGCGCCTTGTTCAGATTGGTGACGTAGGCGTTGTGGTGTTTGCCGTGATGGATCTCCATCGTGGCGGTGTCAATGTGCGGCTCGAGTGCGTCGTGCGCATAGGGGAGTGCGGGTAGTGAGAATGACATAAGTTTCGGTGTTTTTCCTTTCACCAGTTTAGATGACACAATAGGATTTATGTCTCAGCTTCTTGCCGGAAAAACGGCGATCATTCTTGGTGTTGCCAATAAGTGGAGCATTGCTTACGCGATTGCAGAGTCGTATCGACGGGAAGGGGCGCGCCTGATCCTGACTTATCAGGGGGAACGCCAGAAGCTGACCGTTGAGGATCTGGGTAAGGATTTGGGCGCGGCGATGGTTCTCAATTGCGACGTCACCAAGGAAGAGGAACTGGCGGCCACGGTTGCGGCGCTCAGCGGAGAGCGGCTCGATGTTGTTGTTCATTCCATTGCCTTTGCCAATCGTGAGGATTTGAGCCGACCGTTTCTGGAAACCTCGCGCGACGGCTACTTGTTAGCGCAGGAAGTAAGCGCGTATTCGCTGGTGAGTGTGGCCCGGGCCTTTGCGCCGTTGATGACCGAGGGTGGCTCGATCATGACGCTTACCTACCTTGGGGCGGTAAGAGTGGTTCAGAACTACAACGTAATGGGTGTGGCGAAGGCGGCTCTGGAGGCCTGTGTGCGCTATCTGGCCAATGATCTGGGGGCTAAGAACATTCGCGTGAATGCGATTTCTGCCGGGCCGATCAAGACGGCAAGCGCTCGCGGGATCAAGGATTTTTCAAATGTCCTGGACGGCGTGTCGGCGGTTGCGCCGCTGAAGCGGAATACCGATCCGGCTGAGGTGGGCGATACGGCTGTGTTCCTGGGCAGCGCGCTCGGACGCGGCGTTACGGGCAATGTGATTTATGTCGACGCCGGCTTCCAGGTAATGGGTTTGGCGACGCCGGAATAGCGGCACAGCGAGCGGCATGATTTGTTGGCGGATAGGTGCCTTTGTGCTTATTTCACAGTAATTTAGAGGCATTGTGGTAGCGGCGAAAAGAGCGGCACAGAAAGTGGCGAATATGAGGCTAAAACGGGCTTGCTCGTTGCCTGGTGATGTCGAAGTTCGCGCTTTTGATTTGCCCCCTCCGCGGATCAAGGCCAGGTGCCGGCGATTGCAGCGGTAAAGGAACGGCAGGGGCGGGAAATCGTCTCACGTTTGGTTGAGTTGCGCGTCTTAAAGTCTGAGTTGCCGCGCGGACCGTTGCGGCTGAATTTTCCGATTGATGTCGTGGAAGAGTGGTTTCCGGGGATGTATCCACCGTTTTCGCGGATGCCGGAAACCGGCACTCAAATTTGGCCCTCTATGGGTATGATGTAAGTTCACCCCAAAGATAGAAAGCAAAATCATCTTATGATCCAGGTTGATGGATTGACGAAGCGCTATGCGCACACCGTCGCGGTTGATCATGTTTCCTTCTCGGTTGAGAAGGGGCAGATCGTCGGGTTTCTCGGGCCCAATGGCGCCGGGAAAACCACCACGATGCGCATGCTGACCTGCTTTATGCCGCCCTCTGAAGGCACGGCTTCAATCGCAGGATTTGATGTGGTCAAGCAGCCGCTTGAAGTCAAAAAAAGGATTGGTTATCTGCCCGAAACACCCCCTGTCTACCCGGACATGGAAGTGGGCGAATATCTGCAGTTTGTGGCCCGTATCAAGGGTGTCCCTGAGAAAGAAGTGCTTCAGCGCAGCCAGGAAGCGGCGGCCAAGTGTTTTGTAAAGGATGTGTGGTCGAAGCTGATCGGGAAGCTTTCTAAAGGCTACCGGCAGCGCGTGGGCCTGGCGCAGGCGATCATTCACAATCCGGAAGTGCTGATTCTGGACGAGCCAACCAGCGGCTTTGACCCAAAGCAGATTCTCGAGACTCGCGATTTGATCAAGAGCCTCGCCGGGGCGCACACGATCGTTCTGAGCACGCACATCCTGCAGGAAGTAAAGGCGATGTGCGAGAGCCTGGTGATCATCAACAAGGGCAAGATTGCCACCTCCGGCACGATGGAAGACCTGACGCGGCGCAATGGGGCGGTGATGGAAGTGTCAGTGCCGGACGGGGCGCTGACCGCCGAAGATCTGAGTGCTCCGTTTTCATCCATTGAAGGCGTGAATGGTGTAACGGCCAACAATGATGGCGGGCTGTGGCGCATTGATGTGGATACGGTGACCAGTGCGGACTTGAGGCCGAAGTTGGCACAGGTTGTTCTGGCACAGGGCTGGAATCTGTATCGCCTCGATTCAGCGGCTGTGAGCCTCGATGAATTGTTCTTGAGCCTGACGACGTTGGGCGCGGAGGAAGTAAAGCAATGAGAAACGTATTGACGATTGCGCGTAAGGAATTGAACGCGTACTTTCAGTCGCCCATCGCTTATGTACTGATTGGCGCCTATGCGGCGATGTTTGGATACTTCTTCTGGTCGCTTGTCTACTTCTTTGTGCGGGCAAGCATGCAGGCGCAGATGACCGGCCGCACGATGCCGATGAATCTGAACGAGTTGGTGATTCGCAATCTGCTGGGCAATTGCGGTGTGCTTTGCCTGTTCATGATCCCGATGCTGACGATGCGATTGTTTGCCGAAGAAAAGAGCCGGGGGACGATGGAATTGCTGCTGACTTCGCCATTGAAGGATTGGGAAATCCTGCTGGGCAAGTGGGCAGGCGCAGTGGGGATGTATGCAAGTTTGCTGGCCTTTTCAGGCCTGAATCTCATTTTCCTCTTTGCTTATGGCAAGCCCGATTGGAAGCCGCTGGCTGTTGGCTATGTCGGCCTCTTGTTGCAGGGCGCAGCGATGCTGGCACTAGGGATGTTTTTGTCTTCTGTGACTCAGAACCAGATTGCCGCAGCATTCAGCACCTTTGTGCTGTTGCTGATGTTGTGGGTCTTTGAGTGGATGTCGAACATGGATCAGAACGTAGTCACCGAGGTCTTGACCTACGTGTCGCTGCTGCGGCATAACGAGTCGTTTATCAAGGGGGTGCTGGATCTGAAGGACGTCCTTTACTACGCGAGTGTTAGTTTTCTGGGGTTGTTCTTGACAGCAAGATCACTCGAGTCACTGAGGTACCGGGGATAGTATGAACACACGTCAACAAAAATACAGTCTCTATTCGACCGCTTACATTTTGGTAATTGTCGCCGTACTCGGAGTCGCCAACTATCTGGCGAACAAGAACAACAAGACCTACGATACGACTTCGAACAAGCGCTACAGCCTCTCCGATCAAACGGTGAAGGTGGTGAAGGGCCTGTCGAAAGATGTTCAGATCACCTACTGGGATAACCAGGAAGGCTTTACGCAAGCCAAGGATTTGCTGGGGCAATACACGATTCTGTCTTCGAAGCTGAAGGTGGAATATGTAGACGCGATCAAGAAGCCGGCGCTTGCTCGCGCGGCCGGGATCACGAATCTGGGCACCATTATTGTCGAATCCGGCCCGAAGCGCGAAGAAGCCAAGGGCATGACCGAAGAGCAGATTACGAGTGCTCTCGTGCGTGTGCTGAAGGGTACAGAGCGAACCGTCTGTTTTGCCCAGGGTGGCGGCGAGAAAGAACTCGAAAAGAGCGCTCGCGACGGCTACACGGCTGTCAAAGATATTGTGACTCGCGACAACTACAAGCTCGATACGCTGAACCTGCTTGAAACGGCAGAGATTCCCGCCAAGTGCACCGTGCTGGTGGTGCCGGGGCCGAAGTTTGACTATCCGGCTAGCGCCGTTGAAAGCCTGAAGAAGCATGTCGAAGGTGGCGGCAAGGTGTTGTTTATGCTCGACCCGCCGTTTAACGTAGACAAGCTGAAGGTGGCTGAAAACAAAGTATTGGTAGACGTGCTCGCAGGTTGGGGTGTGACCATGAACAAAGACCTGGTGGTGGATTTGAGCCGCGTAGGCCAGATGATGGGCGGCGCTGTGCTGGCTAACAAGTTTGAGAGCCATCCGATTGTGCGCGAGATGTCGGGCCGGCCGGTGGTGATGGCATTCCCGCGGTCAATGGAAGGGAAGTCAGGCGACAAGACGACGGTTGAGAAGCTGTTCTCTTCGATGACTTCGAGCTTTGCGCTGACCGATCTAACCAAGGCCGAGATTGATCCGAACCCGGACAAAGACAAGCGCGGACCGTTTACGATGAGCGTGGCCGGGTCCTACAAGACCGGTGTCGAGAACAAGGATGGCCGCTTTGTGGTGGTCGGAAATTCGAGCTTTATCGATAACGGCAACATCCAGCTTTATGGCAACTCGGATCTGTTTTTGAACATGCTGGCGTGGTTGAGTGCGGATGAGGATCTGATCTCGATTCGTCCGAAGGATCCGGAAGACCGCCGGATTCAGCTCGAGCAGGGCCAGATGAACACGCTGATCACAGTAAGCCAGTTTGTGCTGCCACTGATTGCCCTGGGCGGAGCTGTCTGGATCTGGCGTAAGCGCCGCTAAGGAGATTTGAGGCTGATGCAAGTTCGTGGTTTATTGATTGCGGTTGGAGTGCTGGCGCTACTGTCGGCTGGCGTCTGGTGGTCGAACAAGAATCCGCAGGATACGACCAAGAAAGAACCTGGCGAGGGTAAGCGCGAGAACCTGGTAAACCTGTTGCAGGCAGACCTGGTGGAAGTGAAGGTTACCCGCAAGGGTGAGGCTCCTCTTGTATTGCGGAACACGGTTGCCAATAACGAGTGGGCGATGGTGCTCGATCCGCCCTTGCCGACCAGTAGTAAAGAGGCTGTGGATGTCGTGACGAATGCGGTCACCATGCATAGCAATCGTGTGGTGGAAGAGAACGCAACCGACCTGATTCAGTATGGCCTTGAGCCGGCACAGATCACCATAGATCTGAAGGCCAAAGACGGCAAGACGGCGCAGTTGCTGATTGGCGACCAGACGCCAGTTGGGAATATGTTCTACGTTCGCCGGGCTGGCGAGAAGAAGGTGTTTGCGATCGGTCAGGATTTCAAGGTTGGGGTGGATCGTGGGGTGAATGATCTTCGTGACAAGCGCCTGCTGCCCGTGAATGAGGCGAAGCTCGCCAAGCTGGAGATTGTGAAGAAGAGCGAGAGCCTTGAATTTAACCGCACGGCGCGCGGCTTGTGGCAGATGGCGAAGCCGCAGGCTTATCGCACCGAATCTACGGTGCTGGATGAGCTGCTGAACAAGGTGAAGGAAGCGAAGTTTGAGCCCACTCTGAGTGCCGAGGATTTGAAGAAAAATGCGGCTGCCTTTGCGACTGCAACATTAGTTGCAACCCTGAAGATCGGCGATGGCGGGGCTGCCAAGCAAGTGGAAATTCGCAAGACCAAAGAAGAAGCATTTCTCGGGAAGTCGAGCACGGTCGATGGGGTCTACAAGATTGGCGATGACTTCGGGAAGAGCTTTGACAAGTCGCTCGACGATTACCGCAGCAAACGGCTGATGGACTTTGGCTATGAAGACCCGGTGCGGATTGACCTTGATTTTGTTGGCAAGAAGTCAGTTGTCGAGCGCAAAGACAAGGACTGGATGCTCAACGGCAAGAAGGTAGAAGCATCGACATTGATGCCGTTTCTCGATGCGCTGCGGGCCTTTTCGGCTTTGAAGTTTGTGCCCAGTGGTTTTACGACCGCTGCCTCGACGGTGAGCGTCACACAGAAGGACGGCAAGACTGTGGAGAAGCTGCTGCTGGCCAAGGTTGGCAATTTCATCTACGCCAAGCGTGAAGGCGAGACGGGAGAGTACGAGATTGACCCGAAGGCGCTGGCCGATCTTGAGGATGCTCTCGGCAAGGTGAAGGAACCCGGCGCGGTGAAGAAATAGGGATCATTGCGAGCTCTCTACACAGACCTCTACCAACTCACAATGTCGGCCGGCTACTGGATGGCAGGCAAGACGAGTGAGACGGCAACCTTTGAACTCTTTGTTCGCAGGCTGCCCCCGAATCGCGATTTCCTGGTGGTTTGCGGGTTGTCGCAGGCAATTGAGTATCTGACCGGGTTGAGGTTTCTTGATCGCGAGATTGCCTATCTGAAAGGGTTGCCGCAGTTTGAGAAGGCCCCGTCGGGGTTTTGGGATTATCTGGCCGGCTTTCGATTTACCGGGGATGTCAGCGCAGTGCCGGAAGGCACGGTGATGTTTGCCGGGGAGCCTTTGCTTACGCTACGTGCTCCGTTGATTGAGGCCCAGATTCCCGAGACTTACCTGCTGGCGACGATTGGTTTTCAAACCGTGATTGCGAGCAAGGCGGCGCGAATTTTGAAAGCGGCGGCTGGACGGGATGTAGTTGAGTTTGGGTGCCGTAGAGCTCATGCACCAGAGGCAGGTTGTCTGGCGGGGCGGGCTGCGTTTCTGGCTGGATGTGTGGGCACCAGCAACGTCCAGGCCGGAATGCAGTTTGCCGTGCCTGTGTTTGGCACTGCTGCGCATAGCCAGCTTGAGCAGTGTGAAGATCATGGCGACCAATGATCTCGATGAGACTACGATTGCTGCGCTGGTGGAGCAGGGTGCGCCGATTGATGTGTTTGGGGTGGGGACTAGTTTGGCTACCAGTTTTGATGCGCCGGCACTTTCGGCGGTTTATAAGCTGGTAGAGCTGGAGTCGGACGGGGTGACTCGTTACGCGTCCAAACACAGCGAGGGGAAGCGGACGCTCCCCGGGGCCAAGCAAGTGTTCCGGTTCGCAGACCGCGATGTTGTGGGCTTGCAGACCGAGGCAGTGCCTGCTGGGGCCGAGCGGTTGCTTAAACAGGTTGTCGTGGGCGGCGAGGCCATTGTTGATGAGAAGAATATCCGCCGGATCCAGGAATATGCGCGGCAACAGATTGCCGATTACGGGAGGCCGGGACGTCAGGTGGAACTTAGCGCATCGCTGAGTGCACTTGCGGCGTCTCACTAAACAGGGATGGAAACCGTTTACATCGATGTCGACACGCAAATGGACTTTGTAGTGCCTGCAGGAGCGCTCTATGTGCCGGGGGCAGAGCGGATCCTGGCGCAAGTTGGGAAGTTGAATCGTGAAGCGGTGTCGGCGGGGAATTTGTTGATCGCGACGATGGATGCGCATAGCGAGAACGATGTGGAGTTCAAGAGCTGGCCACATCATTGCGTGGTGGGGAGCTTGGGGCAGCGCAAGGCCGAGCAGACGATTGTTAAAGGGATGCGGGTGATCGAGAAGCAGAGTGTGGATTGCTTTACCAACCCGGAGATGGCTGAGATTTTACGGGTAGAGGGTGTGGAAGAGGCGGTTGTCTACGGAGTTGTGACGGAGATTTGTGTGCTGAATGCGGTGCGGGGGCTTTTGGATCGCGGCATCCGCGTCCGGGTGGTTGCGAATGCCGTGAAAGAGTTGAATGTTGACGCCCGGGACCGCTTTTTTGAAGAAGTCAGGGGGCGCGGAGGAATCATCGCCTAATTGGCTTTTGCGACTTCGGCCGGAATCGGAATGCTGGGAGCCATGCCCCAGAGACGCTCGAGATCGTAAAAGCCGCGAGATTCTTCACTGAAAATATGAATCACGAAATCTCCGTAATCCATCAAAATCCAGTTGGCAGACTCGTAGCCTTCAGTCGAGATGGGCTTGTAGCCCAACTGGGCGAGCTGTCCGCCGATCTCGTCACTGATCGCGTGGTTCTGACGGGGGTTAGTTCCCGAACAAATGAGAAAATAGTCAGTAAAACCGGATATTTCCTCAATGTCGAGGACCTTCAAATTGAGTGCTTTTTTAGACTCGGCGGCGCGACATGCGGCCAAAAGTTCGGGGGAAAGGGTTGCTAGGGTGTTGCTCAAACTTGCTCCATGAATATGGGCTTCTGAGCGGCAGAATACTACACTAATGAGAGTGCGTCAAAGCTTTTTGTTGATCGGGACAGTAGTTCTGACCCTGGCAGCAGCCTCGGGACAGGAGCCGTTTGCCGTCCAAAAGGCGAGGCAGGACCTCGAACGGCTGAAGGAATTGGCGTCGATTGGAGCGGTTTCGAAGGCCCGATTGACCCAGGCTGAGGAAAAGCTGGCTGACGCGCAGGATGAAGACACTTTACGGCGGCTCCTGTATGGCAAGGTTGGCGTAGAGGAGTTAAGCGAGGGCCAAGCCCGGGAAGTGGTAGCGGCGGCGCAACGGCGGGTAGACCGAGTGGCAAAGCAGTACCAAGGGGAAGTTGTTTTAGTAGAGCAGGGCGTTGTGCCTAAGAGTCACATCGATGAATTTGAGCGCCAGTTGGCCGACCGGCGTCTCGGTTTGCAGTTGGCTGAAGGCCGCGCGAAGATCTTCGAGGACTTGCTCAACATGGCCCGGGCGGAAGAGTTTTTTGTCACCGAGGTGCATGATGAAGAGCTGACCCCGCGGCCGCTGGTGGAGAGCTTTACCGGGAGTGGTGTTTTCAAGGACGCGCATCTGAAGTACATCGAGGCGGGCTTTGAGAAGCAGTTTAAGCGGCCTCTGCCGGTGAGCGCGCGTGGGCAGACTTCCTTGCACACGGCTTTGGGCTTTGATCATTCGGGCCGGGTGGACGTGGGCGTGAACCCGGATGACGAAGAGGGGCAGTGGTTGCGGAGCCAGTTGCAGACCCTGCGGGTGCCCTACATTGTGCTGCGGGGGATGATCCCCGGCAAGAGCACTGCGCCGCATATTCATATCGGATTGCCAAGTACACGGCTCAAGGGTGCAGACACGCCGAGTGGCGGCGGTCTAAACTAAGATCTCCAGTTCAGGAAAATACTATGTCTGAAAACGCAATTACGCCCACAAAGCTTCGTGTCCTTGTGCCTGCCGAGAAGATCAAAGAGCGCATTGAGGAACTAGGCAAACAGATTAGCGCCGACTATAAAGGGCCGATCATTGTGATCGGTATTCTCAAGGGCGCATTTATCTTCATGTCCGATTTGCTGCGTGTGGTGGAGTTGCCGACGCGGGTGGACTTTATGGGGATCTCCAGTTACGGGAATTCAAAGTCGACCTCGGGTGAGGTTCGCCTGACTAAAGATCTGGATATGAGTGTTGAGGGACTTGACGTTCTGGTGGTGGAAGATATCGTCGATAGCGGAGTGACGCTCACCTATCTGATTCATCTTCTGAGCCAGCGGCGGCCGAGGTCGATTCGCATTGCTGCGCTGCTCGACAAGCCCGACCGCCGGATGAGACCAATCAAGGTGAACTACTGCGGCTTTGAGATTCCGGATGAGTTTGTAGTGGGCTATGGGCTGGACTACGCCGAAGATTACCGGCACCTCAAAGATATCTGCGTTCTGGAGAGCTAGAGCTCCTGATTTTCGCAAGGCGTGTGGTGAGGTAACGCCGTAAGCCGGGATCGGTGGTAAGGCCGAGGCCTCGTTCGAGACACAAAGACGCAAGATCCGGTTGGCCAAGCATCTCTAAGACATAGCCACGAGCCAACCACCAGGACTGGTAATTCCGCACCAGGTCAGGATCAATATCGTCCAATAGTTTGAGGCCCCGGACGGGATCCAGATTGGCATGGGCTACGGCCCGGCCAACTAAAGAACCAATCGTGGGATGTTGATCCGCCAGGGTGTCATAGAGGCTCGCGATTTCCGGCCAGGGGACAACACCAGTGAAAGCCCGGTAGCAATGGGCCGCATGGATGGAAGCTTCAAGCTGGAATGGCCTGGGTTGCCGCATTTCTGAAGCGCCTGCCAGCAGCGTGTAGCCTTCCTTCATCAACCCGGAATCCCAGAGTCCGGTCTGCTGTTCAAGCAGCGGGATGAAATCTCCATTCGGAGCGGTTTGCGCAGGGTGCCTCGCCTGACAGAAGCAGAGCAGCGCGAGGAAGCCCAGAGCCTCTGCACTTTCCGGTACCAGCGAGGCAATGAGCCGCGCGAGATACACAGCTTCGCTGCGCAAATCCTCCGGATCTGCAGCATCGAGAAGACTGGTTTGGCCCCCAATGAAGTAAGCGGCATATGTGGCCTCAAGGAGTGCATTGAGTCTGTCTGGCATGTCCTGAGGTTCTGGGCGCTCAAAGGCCATACCGGAATCGCGGATCTTCTTTTTGGCTTTTGACTTCGAGGCCCAGCACGGTCTGCAGGATCAGGGCCGGCCTTACCGCAATGTCGATGGCCGGATGGGCGCAGATGAGCATGAGGCGCAATCGTTCATCCGGAAAGTCTTTCGAAGGCTCAGCCTGGAGGATTGCGCTGTCATTGAGGGGATCAAAGATGAGATTGCGCCGGCTCTCATCAATCAACTTGCGGCGGGCAACCGTAAGAAGCCAGCCTTCGGGCGAGGCGGGTACGCCTTGCTGCGGCCATTTGGCCAGGGCAGCGGCAAAAGCCTCTGATAGAGCGTCTTCTGCGGCCGGGAGGTCTCTCCATTGAACCGTAAGATAGGCCAGAAGGCGGCCATAGGAGGTGCGCGCGACAGTCTCAGCTACAGCCTGAGCATTGCTTGTGTACGGCACCTCCATGGCCATTTGCTTAGTTCTCACTCAGATTCAGAACAGGGCGTACTTCGGTCGAGCCCGAAATGGTGCTGGGGCTGCGTTCTGCCCAGAGCAGGGCGTCTTCGAGTGAGGCTACGTTGATGATGAGGTAGCCACCGAGCAGCTCTTTGGTGTCTGCATAGGGGCCGTCCTGCACCTGACGCTTGCCATCGCGGATGCGGATGGTGCTGGCAGTGTAGGGAGCCTTAAGGGCATTGCCACCCTTAACAATGCCTGCGCCGTAGATCGCATTCATATAGGCGCGCCAGGACTCCCAATAAGTGGCCGAGGCTGGATCGTTCTTCTCTCGTTCGAGATCCTGAACGGGGCTGTTGAACATCAACATGAATTCCATGATTTTATTTCCTCATTTCGTATTTTGTATGGGCTAGGCCCAGGGTTTCAAGACGAGCTTGCCTTCGCTCTTGCGCTGCTCGAGCAGGTTGTGGGCGAGGCTTGCTTCAGCAAGAGGCAGAGTTGTAATTCGTGGAATCTGGATCTTGCCAGCCACTACATCCTGCATCAGTTCATAAAGTGCGCGCCCAGCCACGCGAGGTCGATCCATAAACCAGCCTCCGATATTGAAGGCAAGGATCGACTGGTTTGGGGCAGGGCTGTAGAAGACTTTCTCAGAGGCAGTGGCATCCAGAGTTGAGGAGACACCACTTGCAGCGCCATAAACGACGAGTCTCCCGAAAGGGGCCAGGCAGCTTAAGGTATCCGCCAGGGATGTACCGCCGCTAGCCTCAAGTGCGACATCGACGCCACGCCCGCCCGTGCAATTGAGCACTTCTGCGGGCCAATTGGCCCGCGACGAGTTGATGGCTTCATGTGCGCCTAACGATAGAGCGAGCTCGCGCCTGGCATCGCTACTTACTGCGGCGATGATTTTGCCGGCACCTGCCTGCGCTGCCAGCTGGATGGCGAAGCTGCCGACACCCCCGGTGGCCGCCGGTATGAGGACGCTTTCACCAGATTGGAGCCGAGCGGTCTCGGTGAGGATCAGCCTGGCCGTGCTTCCGGCGATGAGCAATGTGCTGGCAGCATCAAAGGTGAGGCCCTCGGGCATTGGCATCGCAGTGGCTGCGTACGATACAGCGTACTGGGCATATCCGCCGAAGCCCGTTGGGCCGGCCAGGGCAAATACTTTAGTGCCGACCGGCGGACTGTCCACTCCAGAGCCAAGAGCTTCGACCGTACCGGCAATTTCGCCACCGGGGATAAAGGGGAACTCTGTTGGGAAGGGATAAGCGTCACCCCTGCGCCGCTTGACGTCAGAGAAGTTGACGCCAGCCGATTCGACACGAATCAAGAGCTGTCCCGGGCCAGGTTCGGGTACCGGGATGCTATCCAATTCAAAAACAGAAGGCCCGCGTTTGTGAACACGGGCCGCTTTCATAAGGTGAGAAGTCACAGGGTTTTCCTTTCGTCACTCGGACATCAAGTGAGATCGATGTCTCACTGGGGTGACGAACGGAAAATCGCAGAACGGACAAATCGCCTGAGTATTTTTTTACTTAGACCTTCGGCTTGGGGGCGGGAAGGGCGAATGCCTTGCAGGCGCTGTCGAAGCCCATCTTGCCGTGGGTGCCGTCGCAGAAGGGCTTGTTATTGCTAAGCCCGCAGCGGCAGAGACCGATGGCTGTGCGGCCGGCGAGGTCGAAGGCGTTGCCTTCTGCGTCTACGATGTGGAACTCCCCTTCGATGCGAATGGGGCCGTTGTTGAAAATAGTTACTTTGGTTGACATAGGCTGAAAGAGTGATGATCTCACGGCTTTGGCTGCTTTGGCTGATCGCGATGCCGCCTCTCGCTGCACAATCGCTGCAGCAGGAGGACATTCTGCGCCTGGCACGGATCAAGAGTGCGATCAAGAAACACCTTGAGGGGATGCCGAACTTTACTTGTTTGCAGACTGTGGAGCGGTATCAGCGATTTCCAAATGCGAAGACTGAATCCCTGATTGATGTATTGCGACTGGAAGTGGCTTATGTGACGGGCCGGGAGATGTATGCATGGCCGGGGTCGACTCAGTTTGAAGATACCGAGCTGCGGGAGATTGTGACGACTGGGGCGTTTTCGACAGGGGCATTTGCCTTGCACGCGCGAGCCATCTTTTTGGGTGATGGCACTACATTTCGTTTCGGGGGCGAAGAAGATTTTGACGGTAAGCCGGTGTTGCGTTTCGACTACGACACTGCACAGTTTCGCAGCGGTTATCAGATTCGCAATCCGCGAAAGGGGATAGGTGCGGTGGTGGCTTATCACGGAAGCATCTGGGCCCAGCGGGACAATTATGAGCTTTTGAGAATCTCGGTTGAGGCAGACGATATTCCCGATGAGATCGAGATTGTCAAGGCTACCGACCGGCTGGAGTATCAGTTTGTGCGTATCGGATCGAGGGACGCATTGCTGCCCAGGGATAGTGAAGTTCAAATCACGGATAACCGGGGCCGGATGTCGATCAACAAGACACGATTGAGCCGGTGCAAGCAGTATTCAGGGGAGAGCACGCTGAGTTTTGAAGATGTTGGGGAGGCTGGAGAAGCCGCTTCAAAGCTGACGCGGGTTTTGACCTTCGAGCCGTATACCGAGTTGGAACTGGCGCTCGACGTGGAGTTGAACCACGAGGGTTTTGCGGTGGGAGATGCGATTCAGGCCCTGCTGCGGAATGACATTAAAGAGGGAAAGACGGTGATTGCGCCCAAGGGCAGCATCGCCAGGGGGCGGATTCTGAGGCTCGAGCATCAGGTGGGAGATTATTCCACCTACAACATCACTTTGCAGTTTGATGAGCTGCTAGGTGCAGACTGGCGGGCACCGCTGAAATTGCGGCTTACGCGAACCGATCCGCCAACCGGAACTCCACCCGATATGCGCACGCCAGGTCGAATTGTCAGATCGGTGACATTGCCCGATACCCAGCCGAATGGCTTTCTGGTCTTCTCGAAGAAGCTGAAGTTGTCGCGCGGCTTCACTACGATATGGCAGACTCAGTAATGAAGTAGCTAAGGACACACCGTTGATTCAATTTGAGCTCCCCACCGACCGCGCCCGTTTCGAGGACGCACTTGTTTTCTCGCAGGAACAGGTTAAGAACCTGATCGAAAGCCATCCCAACTTTTATCCGCTCTACACACAGGACGGAAAATGGAAGCACGAGGGGGAGGCATGGACGCACTGGTGCGACGGCTTCTTCCCCGGCATGATGTGGACCTTTGCGCGCCACAACAAGGGCGAGGCCGCCCAGTACTGGAAGGCCAAGGCGATTCAGTACACGACTCCGCTTGAGCCGCGCAAGACCGATCGTGAGGTCTACGATCAGGGTTTTCTTTTCTTTTCGACCTACTATCGTTGGCTGGCCATGGAGAAAGACCCTGCGCTGAAGGAAGTGCTGCTCACAGCCGGGCAGACGCTGGCGCTCCGTTACCAGGAGAAGGGTGCTTATCTGCGCAGTTTCGTCGCGCCGAATTCACTCTTCATCGACAGCATGATGAATGTCGGCATAATTTTTTATGCCGCTCGTGAGACGGGCGACAAGCGTTTGCGAGAGATTGCACTGCGCCATTCGCTGACCGTACGCAAGAACCTGATTCGCGGGGATGGGTCCTGCGCACAGGAAGGCTTGTTTGATACGGATTCGGGTGAGTTCCTGGAACAGTCTACCCATCAGGGCTTCCGCCGGGATTCCTGCTGGTCTCGTGGGCTAGCCTGGGCGACTTATGGGTTCAGCATCTGTTATGAGTACTCGCGCGATCCGCGCTTTCTGGCTACCTCTGAAGCCTGTGCCGACTACTATGTGACCCATGCCAATGGAGACGGAATTCCGCCCTGGGACTTCCGCGCTCCGCTGGAGTTCCGCAAACTGGTGGACACCTCAGCCGCGGCCATTATGGCGAGCGCGCTGATTCGTTTGTCGCGGTTGATTCAGGATCCGGTTAAGGGTCACTTTTACTACATGACTGCAGTGCGGATTTTGCGCACGCTGTGTGATGAGTATCTTGGGAAACAGACCAAGGGCTGGCAGGGGATTCTGCAGGGCTCGCTCTATCACATGCACCGTGGGCTCGGGATCAACGAAAGCGCTGTGTGGGGTGATTACTTCTTTGTCGAAGCACTGGAGCGGATTCTGCGGCCGTAGTCGTGATGAAACGGGGAGCCATTCTCAGCATCGTTGCTCTAGGGGCCTGCCTGGCATGGTTCTGGATTGGAAAGGCCAACGTGAAGAAAATGAGTAACCCGGCCGTCTACTTTGAAATTCCGGTATCGGATCTGGACCGCGCCGTGCGATTCTACGGCGCGGTCTTTGGCTATCAGTTTCAGCGCGAAACCATCGACCATAACGAGATGGCTCTCTTCCCTCTAGTTGAGGATTCGCCCGGAGTCAGCGGAGCTTTGGCCAAAGGCGAGATCTATATTCCGTCGAAGACTGGATCGCTCGTATACCTGCACACTTTAGATATCGATCTGACCTTGAAGAAGGTGGGGGAAGCCGGGGGGAAGATTTTGTATCCGAAGACAAGTCTAGGGGCGCTGGGCTTTGTTGCGGAGTTTGAAGATAGCGAGGGGAACCGTGTGGCTTTGCATTCGCGCGACAAGTAGCTTGTTGTTGTCGCTTCTCGCCTTCTTTGGGCAGGCTAGTGAATACAACTCGATCTATCGGGGTGAGGCGGGTGAGGTTTTCACTCGAAAGCCCAATGCGTTTCTGGTTGAGATGGTTCGTGGGCGTAAGGCTGGAAAGGCGCTGGATGTTGGGATGGGGGAGGGGCGCAATTCGTTGTTTCTGGCTGGTGCTGGATGGGATGTGACCGGGATCGAGCCAGCGGATGAAGGAGTCAAACGGGCCGAGGCGGAGGCCGCGCGGCGCGGGGTGAAGATTCGGGCCCTGGTCACTACGTTTGAGGAGTTCGACTTCGGAGAGTCGCAGTGGGATCTGATCGTTCTTACTTATGAGCCAACGAAGGCGATTGCACCCAAGGTTGTGAAAGCCTTGAGACCCGGTGGGGCAGTGCTGGTTGAGGACCGGCATGTAGATACAAGGCGAGTTTGGCCCACAGGGAGCTTTGAGAATAACGAGCTGGCCGGGTTGTTTACAGAATTGCGGGTGTTGCGCTACGAGGATGTGTGGGCGAAGCCAGACTGGAGTGCGAAGGGGCTTGATGAGCGGCTGGTTCGGCTCTTTGCGGAGAAGCCAGTGGCACGGGAAACGGGGTGCTTATGGGAGGGTAAGGCTGCGGCAGTGGGTAAGGAGGTTTGCTGGGGGCCGGTGAGTCTGGTTTGTGGCGAGACCGGTTGGCGGGTGGTAAAGGGGAGCTGCGAAGTGCAGACTCGTATTGGCCTGATTCAACCTTGAACTGCATGGCTGCGACAGAATCGAAGCAGATTTGTTAAAAGGTGATGCGCGCAGCAATTTGCAGAATCCGTGGATCGCCCGTGCCGGTTCGGTTCAAGAATGTGGGATTCGGGGTGAACACTCGCGTGGTTGCGTTGTAGTTGAAAGGAACCTGATTGAAGGTTGTGAAGTTGGCCGTATTGAAGGCGTTGAAGGCCTCGCCCACCAGCCGTAGAGTCACCGACTCTTTCCAAAGGGGCACAGACTTGGAAACACGCAGGTCCATCGTCGTTAAGCCTGGCCCTTCGATTGTCCCGCGCCCATAACCGGCCATCCGGTCGGAGAAGCGGTTGCCGTCGTTGTTTAGATCGACATTGCTGCGGGCGGAAAACCACCGCCCCGACTGTGCGCTCAGAATCCCCGACAACTGCCAGCCATCAAGGGCGGTCCGCAACACCGGGTTCAATCGCTTCGCAAACGGGATATCCCACACCACGGAAGTGACCAGACGATGCTTTACATTGGCATCCCCGATACCGCGGTCGCCGTCTGGATTCAGGGTATCGTTTACTAATTTCACATCCTCGCCGCCCGAGTTAGGGATGAACGAAGTGATGTCCGGGTTCGTGTCGATTACCTTGGACAACGTGTAGCTTGCCAGGAATTGCAAGCCTGCCCCGTATCTCTTTGTCACTTGAACGAAGCCCGCATGGTATGTCGATTCCGCTCCGCTCTCCACCATGCTGATCCGGCCGAAAGCTGTGTTCGGGCGAATCGGGCTGGTAGTGCCGGGCCGCCGGGTCACTGCAATCGGCGTACCATCGGCGAAGCGCGCCTGCACCGTCTCCGTTCCCGATTGATTTACGTCTCGAATCCGGCTCAGACCTACACCATTCACACCCAAATAGCCTATG
>JAPKYY010000613.1 GCA_026394095.1 Acidobacteriota bacterium
GATTCAGCCCGTCAAAAAACGCAAACAGTAATCCAACGCCAAACATCGAAAGCGCTGTTACAGCAATGCCAGTTACGGCCCCACCCCGAAGAGCGATTTGCATTGCTTCTCCAAGGCTCGATCGCGCTGCAGCGGCCACGCGAATATTGGCCCGGATCGAAACCCACATCCCACTGAAGCCGGCTGCGAGCGAGCAAACAGCCCCAAACAGGAAGCTGATGGTCATGCGGACTGCAAGTTGCGCGTCATCCTTTCCAAGCACATAGGCCAAGTAGATGATGAGAGCGAGAACTACTGCCAGCCCGGCAATGGTGCGGTTCTGGCGGTTCATATAAGCCTCAGCGCCACTTTTGATTGCGTCGGAGATTTTACGCATCTCAGGCGTACCGGTGTCCTTGGCAAGGACATACCTGGCGAGATAACCGGCGACGAGCATACCGAATGCGCTGATGGCCAGGATACTAAGTAGCGTTGTCTGCCCGGTGGCATCGCCGGGCACAGCCTGGAGCCACAGCGCGAACGGAGCGTTGAGGAAATAATTCACTTTGTAAAAGACCTTTCGAAAATACGAAAACGTCTGCTAGCTTAACTGATTTGACACGCGCGGGGCAAGGTGCGTGTTTGCTGGATCCTGATATGATTCCCGCCATGAGAGTCTCTTCACTTTTGCTCTTCGCTGTTCTCTCCACACTTCAGGCGAAACCAATCGTTGGCGTCGGTGGCATTGTTCACGAAACAAATACCTTCAATCCCCAAAAAACAACGCTAAAGGACTTTGAAGCAGGCATCGGCGGAGCAGACGGCATCCTTCGCGGCCAGGACCTGATCACGCGTTCCGTCAAAGCCAACAACACGATCGCAGGCTTCATCGAAGGCGCCAGTCTATCCAACTACGATTTGTACCCAACCATGGTCGCTGGGCCACAAACAATTGGCCTGGTTCTCGATTCCGCCTTTGAAACGCTAACGAACGAGTTGATCGAAAGACTGAAGCAGGCACCCAAGCTGGACGGCATCCTTCTATTCCTTCACGGAACCATGGTTTCAGAAAGCTATCAGGACGCAGACGCTGAAATCGTCAGGCGTGTCCGTAAAGCCTTCGGCCCCAGGATACCTCTGGTAGTCGTGCATGACTTTCACGCCAACATTACCGAAGACATCGTTCGAAACACCACCGCACTTCTCACCTACAAAGAATGTCCTCACCTCGATGCACGCCAGTCAGGAGTGCTTGGTGCAAAGATCATGGGCGATATTCTTTCCGGCAAGGTCAAGCCCGTACAGGCATTGGTAAAGCCGCCCATGGTTCTCAATATCCTCTTCCACAACACCTACGCAGAGCCGCTGAAGACGCTTACCGACGCAAGCAAGGACCTTGAGAAAAATCCGAAGGTCCTGGCCGCCAGCGTTGCCGGTGGCTATCAATATGCCGATATCGAAGCAATGGGCCCAGCTGTAGTCGTAGTCACCAACAACGACCCCGCACTCGCAAAACAAGAAGCAAACCGGCTTGCAGGGATGATGTGGAATATGCGCGAAGACTTGAAACTTAAGGCACCTTCTCCAGCAGAAGCGGTAAAGATAGCAATGAACAATGGCAAATGGCCTGTTTCTCTGATGGACGCAGGAGACAACATCGGTGGCGGCTCCGCCGGTGACAGCACCTACATCCTCGCAGAACTGTTGAAACAGAAAGCCGAAGGCTGGGCCGTAGTGATCTCAGACCCTGCCGCCGTGCAAACCGCCATTCGAGCCGGTGTGGGCGGCGCCTTCGATATGCCCATTGGAGGGAAAACCGACAACCTCCATGGCGACTCCGTTCGAGTCAAAGGCCGCGTGAAAGGCATCCATGACGGCCGCTTCATCGAAACAGAAGCCCGCCACGGTGGAGGCCGCTATTGGGACATGGGCGTCTCCGTTGTCATCGAAGTAGAAGGCTCCACTCCCGACATGCCCAACTATGTCTTGATCACTCCCAAGAGGGTTTTACCCTTCAGCCTGAATCAATTGATCAGCGTTGGAATCTATCCAGAGCGAATGAAGATCCTGGTGGCCAAGGGAACCATCGCCCCTCAAGCAGCCTACGCTCCTGTATCAGCCCGCATCATCATTGTTGATTCCGGAGGTGTTACTGCAGTGAACCCCGCCCGCTTTGAATACAAAAAGATTCGCAAGAATCTATTTGGTTTGAACTGAAGAAATCGTGTAGGATGAAAAAGCAATGGCTCTGGCCCACTCATATCGATTCTGGTATTGGTACGTCGCATCCCGCGAACGAGTGGACTTGCATGCCATGAAGAACTAATCCCAATTTTTCTGGTTTCGCAAAAAAGGCCCGCTCGGTAGTTCCGAGCGGGCCTTTTGCATTTCCAGACAGGAGTTTTGTTGTGAATTTACTAGTAAACCTCGCACCTCCCCTTACGAATTTCAAGGCCTCGGCGAACCAGGCTTGAAGCTGCTCGAACAGGCTCGCGAGCGCTACGGCCTAGGGATCGTTACAGAAGTGGTCACCGAAGGAGATGTCGAGCTGGTCGCAAACTATGCAGACCTGATGCAGGTAGGCGCACGCAACATGCAGAACTTTGCCCTCCTGAAGGCACTCGGCCGATGTGGCAAACCAGTCCTCCTGAAACGTGGCCCATCGGCGACATTGAAGGAATGGCTGATGGCAGCAGAGTACATCCTGGCCAACGGCAATCCCGATGTGGTCCTGTGTGAACGTGGCATACGCAGTTTCGATTCCCATACCCGAAACGTCTGCGACATCACAGCCGTACCGGCAATGAAGGAAATGACACACCTGCCGGTCATTCTCGACCCCTCCCACGCAACAGGCCGAAGAAGCCTCGTGGCCCCGCTGGCCAGGGCTGCAGTCGCTGTAGGAGCCGATGGTTTGCTGGTCGAATGTCATCCAAGTCCAGATCAGGCATTGAGCGACGGGCCACAAAGCCTGGACCTCGTTCAGTTTCGCGAAATGATGATGACCCTTCCGTGCCGTATCCTGAAGGCGTGAAAGCTTGGTTGTTGGCGTTAGCGTTGTTGGCTCTTGGTGCTCTTTATTTTTGGAGCCAGCACAAGGAAATGAGTTTGTCCGAACAGGTTTCGCACCTGCCGAGTGCTGATGGCATTTTTGTCATCGCCGATGCTGCCGTGGTCAAAAAGATCGCGGGAGATGCGGCAGGAGAAGAGGCGGAATACAAGGAATTCGTCTCAAAGACAGGCTTTGACTACCGCCGCGACATGGATCGCCTGGTTGCCGTAATTGGCGAGCCCACCAGCTACTACGTCGTCACCGGTCGCTTCGATTGGGCCAAAATCTCGGCCTATGTCGGAACCTGCGTAAAAGGCCTATGTTCGATGCCGGCAAGCCAGGAAGGCAAATGGATATCCCTCATGCAGCTCGGCAGTGGTGCAGTGGCTATTTCTGTTTCGCCGAAGCAACTGGCAGTTGGTGAAATGGAAGCAGTGCGCAAACCGCTGGTCGATTGGAGCGAAGTGCCCTTTCTGGTCAAAGGCCGCGGTCGTCATTTTGCCCGCTGGGGATTGAGTGGCGAAGAATTGGTTGAAGTGAAGCTCGCAGGCGACGCCCTCGAATTGAAAGCTGGCTCTGTAACGAGGCGACTGCCTTTGGGGAAGATATTCGAATGAAGATTTTGGTTGCGGGCAACCTTGTTCTCGATCTGCTGGCTTGGCCGGTGGAGGATATCCGCTGGGATGGAACAGTATGGGTAGAACAATTCACACGTAGCGTTGGCGGCAATGGAGCCAATACCAGCTTCACTCTGGCCAAACTGGGAGTTGATGTCTCACTCGTGGGTGCAGTTGGCAATGACGCTGAGGGAGAAGAATTGTTGTCGATCCTCAAAGGCGTCGACCTCACGCGAGTAAAGAAAATAGCACTCCCAACTCCAACCACAAGGGCTCTAGTAAAACGAACGGGACAACGTGCCTTCGTACACCGGCCAGGTGCAAGCAAGGCTGCGCTCAAGTCGATCCCGGCCATGAAGGGTTTTCAGCACTTCCATTTGGCCAACCCCTTCGCAGTCCCGTCCCTGCGAACTCTTGCACCAAGGATGCTTGAGCGAGCAAGACGCGAAGGACTAACCACGTCAATGGATACCGGCTGGGATTCCCGGGGGGAATGGGGCAAAGTTGTACTTCCCTGCCTCGAACACGTTGATGTCTTGTTCGTTAATGAAGAAGAAGCTCGCCTGATCACAGGAGCGAAAACATGGCAGGCTGCACTCAAGCTCCTGCCAGCGGGGCATGTCGTAATGAAGCGTGGCAACAAAGGAGCAGTCGTAGATGGCGAGTTAGTACCGGCATACCCAGTGGACGCGATCGATTCAACGGGAGCAGGAGACGTCTTCGCAGGAGCCTTTCTAGCCGCCTGGACCCGAGGCTACTCCTTAACCGAAGCAGTCGATTTCGCCAATGCTGCTGCTGCCATGAGCGTCCTTAAGCTTGGGTCGGTAGCAGGCCTTAAGAACTTTGCTCAAACATTGCGATGGAAGAAGGCTAGGCGAGCAGCGATTTGATGACGTGGCCGTGTACGTCGGTTAACCGGCGATTGAGGCCATTGTGATACCAGGTAAGCTTCTCGTGATCTAGCCCGAGCAAGTGCAGTACTGTGGCCCAGAAGTCGTAAACAGTTGTAGGATTCTCAACCACACGTCGACCGAAGTCATCCGTCCTGCCCCAGGAAGCAGCCTTCTTGACTCCGGCCCCCAGCATCCAGACTGTATAGGCATCGGGATTGTGATCTCGCCCCAGAGTGCCTTCCTGATGCGTGGGCATGCGGCCAAATTCTGTCGTCCAAAGCACAAGCGTGTCTTTGAGAAGCCCCCGGGCTTCAAGATCGGCTATCAGACCGGCGGTGGGTTGGTCGAGAATCGGCAAGTGCCGTTCGTAATCTGCTTTCAGCGTTTTGTGGGCATCCCAATTGAGAAGTCCATCCACGCCGGAAGCTCGAGAGGCGCAATAGAGTTGAACGTAGCGAACACCGCGCTCAACCAGTCGGCGGGCGAGAAGACAGTTTTTCGCGTAAGCCGCCACTAGGGGATTGGTGCTATTGGCTCCGTAAAGATCCAAGGTAGCCTTCGATTCAGCATTGAGATTAGAAACCTCAGGAGCAGACATTTGCATCCGAGCCGCAAGCGAATAGGAAGCGATGCGAGCCTGCAGATCGGTATCCCCAGCGTGCCGGGATGCATGTTGGGTGTTCAGAAACTGCGCGAAGTCGCGCGTCGCCTGATCGGTATTGGCAGTGATGCCGGAGGGACGATCCAGATTACGAATTGGGTCGGCAGCGTTAAAGGCTACACCCTGGTGTTCTGCCGGCAGGAATCCTGAAGTCCAGTTTGCAGGCCCGGAGGGCGGAATGCCCCGGATATCGGGAATAGCGACATAAGCAGGAAGGTTCTCGTTCTCGGAGCCCAAAGCATAGCTCAACCAGGCTCCGGCTGAAGGGAAGCCTTCAAAGACAAAGCCGGTATTCATAGCAACACAGGCAGGGCCATGTGTGTTCGATCGGGAACTCATCGAATGAATGAAGGCCATGTCATCCACGTATTTGGCCAGATGAGGAAGCTTGGTAGTGATCGGCTTGCCAGATTGCCCAACTGGCTTGAAGTCCCAGGGGCTGCGCATGAGATTACCGTTGGCGCCCTGAAAGGTTACGTCTTTATCTCCGCCAGGCATGGGCTGGCCGCTTCGCTTTTCCAATTCGGGCTTGTAGTCGAAAGTATCGAGATGCGACGCCCCGCCTGGGCAGAAGATCTGGATGACTCGCTTGGCCTTGGGCGTGAAGTGCGGTTGTTTCGTAGCCCCAGTGAGCAGATCGGCAAAAGCGATCGCACTCAGGCCCGAGACGAAGCGGCGGCGGTTAGTAAACATAGAGGAACTCGTTGGCATTGAATAGTGCACGAACAAAGGCAGTAAAGCCATGCTCGCGAATGAGCTTATTGGACTCGATCACCTCACCTGGCTCGGGCGCTCTGCCGAATACGCGCAAAAACGCAGATTCGACACTTTGGTTCCCGAATGCCTCGGCCATGTCGGTAGTAAAGCTGTGATTGAGCAGAGACAGCGCCTGTAGTGGTGAAACAGTAGAAACGCGTCGTGGTTCCGGCAGCGAGGAATCGGGGCAATCAAA
>JAPKYY010000630.1 GCA_026394095.1 Acidobacteriota bacterium
CACCTGTTTGTGAGAAATGCGGGCTATTTGGGCCCAGCGGTAAGGAGTGGGTAGACGACATGAAGAGCATTCTTGTTTATGGCGATTCGCTGAGTTGGGGGATTGTGCCGGGGACGCGGCAGCGCTTGGCTTTTGAAGAGCGTTGGCCGGGGGTGATGGAGAATTTGCTTCTGGCCCAAGGCAAAAAGGTTCGGGTGATTGAGGATTGCCTGAATGGACGAAGGACGGTTTGGGAAGATCCGTTCAAGGCTGGGCGGAACGGGATTGTGGGGCTGGGTGCGCGGATGGAAGTTTACTCGCCTTTGTCACTCGCTATTGTGATGCTGGGGACGAATGATTTTCAGTTCTCGACTCCGTTCAATACCCCGTGGACGGCGGGGCAGGGGGTGACGGCGATTGTGAATGAGATGCGGCGGGCCCCGATTGAGCCGGGGATGGTGGCGCCGCCGATTCTGATTGTTGCGCCGCCTGCTTTGCGTAAGGCGGAGGTGGCTGCGATGCCGAAGTTTGAGGGGGCGGAGTTGCGGTGTGTGGGGTTGTCTGAAGCTTTGCGACAGGTGGCACTGGATTTGAGGTGCGTTTTCTTTGATGCCAATGCAGTAGCGCGGACTAGTGCGATCGATGGAGTGCACCTTGATGCGGATCAACATTTGCTGCTGGGAACGGCTATCGCGGAGGCTGTGAGTTCGATAGACTTTGGGGCATGAATTCGCGTAGAGAGTTTTTAGCCCTGAGTGGTGCAGCGTGTTTTGCTCAATCGAGTGATGCGCCGAAGTGGAAGTCCAAGGTGATTGATATCCACCTGCACTGGCGGCAGGATTTGCGCATGGATAAGGACGCGAATCTGGTGCACATGGATGGGTGTGGTGTGGATAAGGCTGTGCTGCTGACGCAGGCACGGGCTGGGGATGCTGCTGCGGCAGTGGTGGCGAAGTATCCGGGGAAATTTGTCTGGTCTGTTGCGGCCGATATTACCAAGCCCGAGGCCGAGCAGGTGTTGACCGATGCGGTAAAGAAGGGTGCGATCGCCTTTGGCGAGATCAAGTATCACGTTGCGGCAGATGGGCCTGAATTGCGGCGGGCTTATGCTCTGGCCGGGGAGCTTGGGGTGCCGATTCTGGTGCACTTTCAGGAAGTGGATCACTTTGAAGGGGAAGGCAAGTGGTCTACTGGCTTCAAGAATTTTGCGGCGATGCTGAAGGCTTATCCGAAGACGAAGTTTGTGGGCCACGCGGATGCGTTTTGGGCGAATGTGAGTGCGGATTATCACGAGGAAGCAGCTTATCCGACTGGGCCGATCCAGATGGGCGGCGTGACGGACAAGCTGCTGGCCGATTACGAGAATATGTATGGCGATGTGTCGGCGAATTCGGGGAACAATGCGATGTCACGAGATGCGGAGTTTACGGCTGGATTCCTAAAGCGTCATCAGAACAAGCTGATGTTTGGTAGTGATTGCGGCTGCAGCAATGGCCGCGGGGACGGACTGGGGCCGAGTGTTGCCAAGCGCATGCAGGGCAAGTGTGTGG
>JAPKYY010000025.1 GCA_026394095.1 Acidobacteriota bacterium
CGTACCATCGACTTCGCACAGCCACTGGCGATCGCGCAAAGCATCGCGCTCAGCTTCTCATAACCCATCGGGCCATGCTGCGCATCGACTAGCAACCAGTCGTAACCGCTATGCGCCAACTGCTCGGCAACTGTCGGCGAGGCAGAATTCAAAAAGAGGCCCATCTTGGGGCTGCCATTGCGTAGTTCTGCTTTGAACTCGGCGCCGGATTGTGTAGACATAATTAGAGTGCTCCTGAAAAAATCGTTGAGGACAACTCCAAAAGGATATCAACGCAACGACAAGGTCAGGTATGCACCTACCGGACTAGTCTGTCCGTCCACCGTTACCGAGATCGGCTGATTGCTTGCAGGAAGCCCCGCAGGCACCCGGAAGTTGATCTGATAGATCAGCGAACCAGGCGAGAATCCTGCATACAGAATATTGCTGGGAGCAATCACCTGCCCTGCCAGCCGCAACTCCAGATTGCCCCTCACAGTTGCCTGTCCCGCAGCAATCGCCCCAGGCGCAACCGCAGGGGTCGTTGCCCCCAAACCAGTCAGATAGAGCGTAACCAGATCACCCGGCTTGGCAGGCTTGGCATTCCCTTCAAACAAAGTAAGCGGCCCAAAGAACTGCTGTGTCACTGCGTCCACCGCCGCAACAGGGTTCACCCCGCTTGCCGTCGCATCAAAGAAAAAGAACTCAGGCGCTGCAGCCGCCACCGCAATCGTCTGCGGATCCGTCCGCTCTTCATTCGGTGACCCGCAATTTTTCGCAACTCGAACCTCAGCGCTAGCCCCAGTCAGTGCAGGCACAATCACATTCAACTGCGTCGGATACGCATCCAGCATGAAGGCCGGCGTGGTCCCAAAGTAAACACAAATGCCTTCCAGCATAGTGGGCAATCGGCCATCTCTCAAGGTCGCGCGCCGCCCAACACTGGCCGGAACAAAGTCTGCCCCGTAAAGCGACAAAATCGCCCCCGGCGCGGCGGTCTTCACGCTAGGCACGCTACCGCCAACACCCACAATCCCACCAGTCGTCAGCTTCGGATCATCACCACGAGCCGTAGCCGTAAACACAACCGGAGCCGCGCCCACCGCAGCCGCCGTGACGCGCACCACGCCAGACCGCGCACCCAGCGTCAACCTCGCATAGGCAACCCCAAAAGGATCCGTCAATCCGGAAGCTGGCTCCACCGTCCCCGTCCCGTCACTCACCGCAAATTGCACCAGCACATTCGGCACAGGCACACCAGACGCCGTTCTCACACGGGCTCCAATCCGCTCCGGCAAAGCCGCGCGCGTAGCGCCACTTTGCTGATTCCCAACGAAGGCATCCAGCAACGGCAGCGGAATCGGGCTCAATTCCTGCGGTGTCAAAAACAGACAAGTCGTATTCGCAGCAGCAGAAAAATGGCTCAGCGGCCGCTTGGCAAAGCCCGTCAATCCAACCCGCGATTTCAGCCTGTTGGACACCGTAGTATTGGGAAACCGGGCGAGATAAATCTCGATCCAGGCCGCCGGAGAACTCGATGCTCCTGAAAGATCGAGAGCCCGCCTGTCCAGTGGCACATTGCCCAGCTCACACTCAGCTGAAGGATTGTTGTATCGGGCAATCAGCGCCCCATTGTCATAAGCATCCAGCAGAAATTCAATCGCGGTATCGAGAGACCGCCCATTCACTTTCAGCGAGTAAAGATCGTAGCCTTGCGCAGCCGCAGACTCGGCAATCGTCACCAGGCTCGCAACCGCACGATTGCTGTAATTGAGTGCACAGGCCCCGCGCTGAGCCTCAAGCGGCATAGACCCATCGGCACGCATCTGCTGCAAGCCGATAAAGTACCGCTCCACCGACAAGGCAAAACCCGCGTCATCACGGCGCTGAATCGAATCCATCATTCGAATCGAAGCCGCCTCCAAACCCCGGTAATCCGGCAGCGCGATCGATCCGGCCACCGTCCCATAAAACGGCCGCAGCCAGTTTGTAATCGCTGTCCTGTCCGCTGCCACCGCCGCATCCCGCTCAAGCACAGGCCAGAGTAGCGTCAACGGTTTCAGCACTGTCATCAGATTCGCCACAGTCGTATTCGCAAGCGCCCCTCCTTTAGCCCAGCTCGCCAGATTGCCGCCGATGATTCGCGCTGGCGTAGCCGCACCAGTGGCCAGATACTCAGCCCCATTCCGCGACAAAGCCTCGCCAAAGCTCTCCAGCGCATCCTGCGCGGCACAAGCCTGAAACGGCCCCTTCACGCAACCCGCATCCACAACTGGCGCAAAAGTGGGGTTCGCATAGTTCAGAACGGCCCGCGAGATCGTGGCGGCGAAGCCTCTCACCTCTTCCGGCGTAAACAGCAAGCGCCCAAACGGAGTCGGGTCCACCGCCTTGATATCAGCACGCTCATTCAGCAACCCCGGCAGCCCCACCGCAACCGCCCAGTAAATCCGCAGCACCTGCGTATTCAACGGCAGCTCAGTCGGAAAGCTAACCCGCCCGGTCAAACTATCCACAGCCAGCGCATGCGTAGAGGTGTATTCCGGAATCGTCACCCCATTCGGCTGATAACTCGCACTCATCGTAAACAGCAGTTGCGTTGTCCCCCGGCTGCGTGAAATGCGAAACACAAATTGTGGGATCGAAAAACCGTCCGACATCACCAGATCCCGCACTGTGGTCTGTGCCAGCACTTCCTGATTCAGTTGCCCGGCAACCAGCGATTCAATCTCGGTCACCTGTGAGCTTACAGAGCTAAATCGAATCGTTGGTGCCGATAGAATCGCCGCTGCATTCGGGTTCACGGTGCAGATCAGGTTCCGGTTCCCCAAAGGAATCTGGCCCAGATGCGCCCGCCGCACATCCAGGTTCACCAGCGGTGCCGCCGGATTGGTGACACGATAGTCTTCAAATCGCAAGTTCCCGATCCGCGACGTCTCAACCGTGGTGCAAGTATTGGCATTGCCATCCGCCCCGCAAACAGTCGCCGTGCGTTGAGCAAGCACTGGCATCGCAAACAAAAACAGGAGTAGGGAACGCATGATGATGACTATGATGAATATACCGAAAGGACTGTTTCCAGAATGAAAAAAATGATTCTCCTCGCTGCCGGCATCTGCGGCGTCTTTGGTTTGGGCTACGTGAGCGGCGCTGGCGCTGCATCAAAGAACCACGTATTCGAGCTCCGCACCTACACCACCCCCGACGGCAAGCTCGACGACCTCAACGCCCGCTTCCGCAATCACACCCTCAAGATCTTCGAAAAGCACGGCATGAAGAATGTCGTCTACGGTGTTCCTGCCGAAGGCCCCACCTCCAAGAACACTCTCATCTACCTGCTGCAGCACGACAGCCGCGATGCAGCTAAGGCAAGCTGGGATAAGTTCCGCACCGACCCCGATTGGGTCAAGGCCCGCACCGCCAGCGAAGTCAACGGCAAGCTCACCACCAAAGTCGAGAGTGTCTTCCTCGAACCCACCGACTACAGCCCTATGAAGTAAGCGCCCGCTCGGCCATGGCGACGCCGCCTTCCAACTCCGGTTGGATCGCGGCGTCAGCACCCATCTGAATCAGCTTTGTGACATGCGGCTCATTCACGGCCCGTGCCACGATTCTTAGCCCCTCCTTCAATCTCCGCGCCCGCTCCATCGCCACTTCCACCGTCACCGCATTCGGCATCGTCAGAATCAATGCCCGAGCCTTGCCCACCTGCGCCGCATGCTGAATCTCCGGGCTCGTGATGTCACCCCAGATTGCTTCAACCCCAACACTCGCCAAATCCGCGTAAAGCACATAGTCCGATTCAACAACTACAACGGCCACCCCCGCTTCGAGCAAACTAGCCACTGCCCCTCGTCCACTCCGTCCATAACCAGCCACCACCACATGGCCCTCCGCCTCGCTCTGCTCGGCCACGCTACCCACTACCACTGCTTTACGGCGGAAGAACCTCCCCAGTGGCACTGCAAACGAAGACACCACCGGAGACAACGCCATCGTCAGCACCGTACAAGTCAAAGCCAAATCATAAGTGGGCTTTGTCAGCGCCCCAGACGACAGCCCCGAACCGCCTTCACAACGAAAATAATCAACACCACAACCACAATCTGCCCAATATTGGCCACCACATAAGCCGGCTCAAACAACATACCCACACTGACAAAAAACAGCAGGCCAAACACATCGCGCAACGGCACCACATCGCTCAACGCCTGATGGCTAAACTCAGACTCGCTCAGGATAATCCCAGCCACAAAGGCACCCAGCGCAAACGACAACCCTACGGCATGCGTCGCATAACCAACCCCCATCCCTACAGCAACTACCGACACAAGAAACAACTCGCGCGATCCCCAGCTGAGCACACGCTTGAGCAGCAACGGCAACACCCGCGTCCCCACAAAATAAACGCCAGCCAGAAACACCGCCGCCACCCCAATCGCCTTCCCCACCTTCAGCACCACACCATCAAGATCATTCAACTGCGGCAAGATTGTCAGCATTGGAATCACCGCCAGATCCTGCACCACCAGCAGCCCCACCATCACACGGCTCGCCAGCGTCGCCGTTACGCCCGCCGCCGACAAGGTCTTCAGCACCACCATCGTGCTCGACAACGAAACCATCGCGCCCAGCCAGATCGACTCTGTGACCGCAATCCCCAACAACCGGTTCGCAGCCACAGCCGTCAGCGCGCAGTTCACCACAATCTGAATCGGCCCGCCTATGAGCGCAATTTTCTTCACCGGCCCAAGATCGCGAAAGGAAATTTCAAGCCCCAGCGAGAAAAGCAACAGCGCTACGCCAATCTCGGCAAGAAGCTCAATATCATGCACTTGAACCACAGTCGGCCCAGCCGTATGTGGCCCCACAATCACTCCAGCGGCCACATAGCCAACCAGCAGCGGAAGCCGCACAAGGCGCGCCAACATCCCGCCAATCAGGCCGGCCAAAATGATCAAAACAAAGTCTGCAGCGATTCCCAATAATTAAGCTTTCTAAAATAAGCTTAACCAATCGCAACGGGAATAGAATAGTTGCATGCAAACTGTCTTGCTGCCTCTGATTGCGATCAGCATGGCCTATGGTGCCGATTTCGCTACTGACGTGCAACCGGTGCTCGCCAAGCGCTGTGTCATGTGCCACGGTGGTGCACAGCAACTCGCCGGTGTCCGTCTTGACAACAGCACCGACGCCATGAAGGGCGGCTATTCCGGCCCCATCATCACCGCCGGCAAAGCCGACGCTTCCAAAATCATCGAGCGTGTCACCTCAAAAAAAGACGGCTTCCGCATGCCCCCGATGGGTCCGCCATTAAGCGAAGCCGAAGTCGCTGGACTTAAGACATGGATCAACGAAGGCGCCACCTGGCCCGCCGGCCTCACCATCGGCAAAGCAACCACGCGCAAGAGCACCCACTGGGCCTTCCAGCCCCTCTGGCAAGGCGCTCTTCCTCAAGTCAAGAACTCCGCTTGGCTCAAGAACCCAATCGACAACTTCACCCTCGCCAAACTCGAATCGCAAAGCATCGCCCCGTCCCCTGAAGCAGGTAAACTCACCCTCCTCCGCCGCGTCGCTCTCGATCTCACCGGCCTTCCGCCCTCGCAGGAACTCACTCGCACCTACCTCGCCGACACTCGTCCAGACGCCTACGAGCGAGCTGTCGATCAACTCCTCAAGTCCCCGCAATACGGCGAGCGCTGGGCCCGCCAGTGGCTCGATCTCGCGCGCTACGCCGACACCGACGGCTTTGAAAAAGACCTCGCCCGCCCCTACGCCTGGCGCTGGCGCAACTACGTAATCGATAGCCTCAACGCCGACAAACCCTTCAACCAGTTCACCATAGAACAACTCGCTGGAGACCTCCTCCCTAACCCAACCCTCGAACAGAAAGTAGCCACCGGCTTCCACCGCAACACCCTCATCAATCGTGAAGCCGGCGTCACCCGCGCTGAAGACCGCTTCGACACCCTGGTCAACCGCGTCAACACCACATCCACCACCTGGATGGGCCTCACCATGGGCTGCTCCCAGTGCCACGATCACAAATACGACCCAATCTCGCAGAAAGAATATTACGCAACGATGGCCGTCTTCTCGAAGAGCTACGACACCACCATCGATGCGCCCATGCCCGGCGAGCTCGGCCCCTGGCTGGCAGACCGTGCAACCTATCTCAAGAAGCGCGAAGAAATCCTGAAGAGCGCCCCGATCGACGAATGGTTCGCCCGCTGGCAGACTAAGATGCGAGCCGCCATCACCAACCCCGGCGTCGATGGCGAATGGGATTTCTCTGTCACCAGCTTCCGCGTCATGTTCGATCACGCCGAGCGCATCATGATGATGCCGGCCGAGCAACGCAGTGAGCGGGACGCCTGGCGCCTCCTCACCTACTTCCTCAACAACCCGAGCCACACCGTACGTGGCGAAAAAGAGAACATCGAAAAACTCAAGACCGTCAAAGAGCAGATCAAGAAGCTCGAAGACGAAACCGCCAAACTCACTCAGGCCTACGTAGTCATTCCCGATCCCACCGCTCCCGCGCAACGCCTCGCTGTCCGCGGCGATTGGAAGACCCCCGGCATCGAAGTCCAACCCGGCACCCTCGCCGTCCTCCCTGAGTTCAAGCCCGGCAACGAACCAGAGCGACTCGCCTACGCGAAGTGGCTCGTAAGCGATGCGAATTTCCTCACACCGCGAGTCATCGTTAACCGCTACTGGCAGGAATTCTTCGGCCGTGGCATCGTCAAGACGAGCGAAGATTTCGGCCTTCAGGGCGACAAGCCGTCCCACCCGGAACTCCTCGACTATCTCGCCCGTGAGTTCCAAACCAAAGGCTGGTCCGTCAAGCAACTCCACCGCTCAATCGTCACCAGCGCCACATACCGGCAAAGCTCCAAGGCTCGTCCTGAAGTAGCCGAGATCGATCCCGACAACGCACTCCTCGCCCGCCAGAGCCGCATCCGTCTCAGCGCCGAAGCGATCCGCGATTCCGCTCTCGCCGCCAGCGGCCTCTTGAACACCCAAATCGGCGGCCCCAGCGTAAGGCCCCCCCAACCCAAAGGCGTCTCAGAGCTAGTCTACGGTGGAGCCAAATGGAACGAAAGCGCTGGCACCGACAAGTACCGTCGCGGCCTCTACATCTTCTTCCAGCGCACCGCTCCCTACCCCATGCTCGGCAACTTCGACGCACCCGACATGACCGTCGCCTGCAGCCGTCGCCGCACCTCCAACTCCCCGCTTCAGGCGTTGAACCTCCTGAACGACCCCGTCTTCTACGAATCCGCTCAGGCCCTCGCCTACCGCGTGCAGACCGAAGCGCTTGCCGAGGTCGAAGCCAAAATCAACACCGCCTTCGAACTCGCCTTAGGTCGCAAAGCCAACCCCCGCGAGCTCGTCCGTCTTAAGAAATACCTGGATGAACAGCCGCCAGCAACCGCCTGGACTGGCCTCGCCCGTATCATCCTAAACACCGACGAATTCATTGTTAGAGAGTAGCCACCCATGAACCCACGCAGAGATTTTCTAAAGAGCATTGGCGGCGGCATCGGCATGATGGCCCTCGGCGACCTGTTGGCGCGAGACGGCTACGCCGCCAGCCTCAACCCGCTCTCCCCCAAGAAGCCGCACTTCCTCGGCAAAGCCAAACGAGTCATCTACATGTTTATGGAGGGCGGCCCAAGCCAGATGGACTTGTTCGACCCCAAACCCGAGCTCGTCAAATGGCACGGCAAGAGCCTCCCCGAGAGCTTCACCAAAGACCTCAAGCTCGCGTTCATCAAACCCAGCGCCGCCGTCCTCGGCAGCCCCCGCGTCTTCACCAAGCACGGCCAGTCCGGCATGGAACTCAGCGATTACATTCCTCACATCGCCAAGCAAGCCGACAACCTCTGCCTCGTCCGCAGCGTCCACACCGAGGCCTTCAATCATCACCCCGGCCAGCTCCTCATGTTCACGGGCTCCACAGTCCCGGGCCGCCCCACGCTAGGCGCATGGAGCGTCTACGGCCTGGGCAGCGAAAGCGAAAACCTCCCCGGCTTCGTGGTCTTAAGCTCCGGTGCCGGCACCAGCGGCGGAGCCTCCAACTTCTCGAGCGGCTTCCTCCCCTCGACGTATCAGGGCACCCAGTTCCGCAGCGGCAACGATCCCATCCTCTACATGTCGAACCCCGATGGCGTCGACGCAAAAGCCCAGCGCGCCACCATCGACGCAATCTCCGACATCAACAAAGAGCACCTCGACGAAACTGCAGACCAGGAAATCGCCTCCCGAATGGCCGCCTATGAGCTGGCCTACCGCATGCAGGTAGCCGGCCCCGAGCTGGTCGACTTCTCCAAAGAATCGCAAGCCACCCTCGACATGTACGGCATCGGTAAAGAGCCCACCAATCAGTTTTCCACCAACTGCCTCCTGGCAAGGCGAGATCGGAAGAGCACA
>JAPKYY010000720.1 GCA_026394095.1 Acidobacteriota bacterium
CCCGGGAACAGTGTTGAACTTCCAAACCTCCTTGCCCGTCTTTGCCTCATAGGCGGCGATGTATCCACGAATCCCGTATTCCCCGCCAGCAACCCCAACGATCACTTTGTCCTTGATGATCAGCGGAGCATGGGTCAAAGAATAACCGGCTTCCGGTCGGTCCACAGCAATATTCCAAACCGGCTTCCCGCTCTTGGAATCAATCGCAATCAGATGCCCATCGATAGTTCCCATAAAGAGCAGATCGCCTAAAATTGCCAAGCCCCGGTTCACCCTGCCGCAACATACTCTGCTTTCCTTCGAAGGCGTGTAGTTGTAGGTCCAGAAAATACGGCCCGTAGCGGCATCCAGCGCCACAATATCATTCGGAGCCTGCACCGTATACAGGATCCCGTCCACCACCAACGGCGTCGCCTCGAACTTCTCAAAAGACGCAGCCTGAAAGACCCACTTCAATTCCAGATCCTTTATGTTGCCAGGATGAATCGATGCAAGCGTGCTGTGCCTCTGGCTCAGATTCGTCCCCGAATGAGTCAACCAGTTCTGCGGTTCACGCTCTGCATTCTTGAGTCGCTCCCAACTCACTTGCGCAAATCCTGAACAAACACTCAGCACCAGCAAAATCAATTTCGACTTCATTGCACACCCTTTTGTCTCATCAGATAAGCGATCAGGTCTGCCAATTCCTGCGCATCAAATTTCCCGCGATAAGAAGGCATCCACGATGGGGTTGGCCCCTCGTGTTTCACATCGCTCCGCTCGATCGAGCGCAACGATCCCTCCTGATCCACCAATTGCAAACTGTAAGTATCCTGATTCACCAGTAAGCCTGATACCGCCGCACCAGACTTGCGAATCACCCGTACCGGCCGAGTACCCAGTGGATATTGGTCATCCGCATCGAGGATTGCCGTTTCAATATCAATTGGCCGCAACAGATGCCCTACATCGCTTAGATCCGGCCCGGACCGTCCTCCACTGCCGAGGATTCGATGGCACCCAATACAGCCACCTTTGCCTTCAAACAGAACCTTCCCCCTGCCCGCATTGCCTCTTGCCGCCGCGATGGATTGCCGGCCTTTCACTTCGTTCATAGTCCGCAAATAAGCCACAATCATGGTCGCCCGGGCACTCGAAGTATTGGTTGACGGCATCCCGGTTCCAGGTATGCCGTTTACGATGATCCTCACCAGGTCTTCGTCATTCTTGGCAATCTTGAACTTTCCGCGTCCAAGATCAATCCCGGAAACCGTCGCTCCATCTCCACCATGGCAGCCTACACAATTCATGCGATAGAACTGCCCGCCAGCCGCAATGTCGCCCTGCGTATAGCTATGCTCCTGAGCAACAACGATATGTGCCAGAGAGGCGCCAAACAAAAGCAGGATCTGAAAACGAAGCATGCTAACAAGCTTAACCGCGAAGCAACCCCTGTACCACCTGCCCATGAACATCCGTCAGCCGCCTTCCAATTCCGTTGTGGTAATAACTCAGCTTCTTGTGATCCATTCCCAGCAAATGCAGGATGGTTGCATGGAAGTCATAAACCGTAACCGGATTCTCTGCTATACCCCAACCGATCTCGTCACTGGCACCATAAGAAAACCCTGGCTTCAAGCCACCTCCAGCAAGCCAGCAAGTGAAAGCATTCGGATGATGATCACGCCCCGGTTCTCCAAGTCCCTGCGTGATCGGCGTCCGTCCAAATTCCGTATTAAACACGATCAGCGTATCCTCAAACATTCCGCGTTGCTTGAGATCTGCAATCAGGCCGGCCAGCGGTCGGTCCAGACTCTCTGCCTGCTTGTTGTGATTCTCGAAAACATTTTCGTGCCCATCCCAGTTGATTCTTGGCGAACTGAATGCCCCGCCATGAAAGAGCTGCACAAACCGCACGCCCTTCTCGAGCAGTCGTCGCGCTAGCAGACAATTCCGCCCGAATCCTTCCGTCGCAGGCATATCCAAACCGTAAAGCTTCTTTATGTGTTCCGGCTCGCCATCAAGCGCCGTTACCTCGGGCACACTCATCTGCATCCGCGCCGCAAGTTCATAAGCCCGGATTCGTGCATCAAGCATCGAATCTCCAGGATGGCTGGCTAGATGTTCTTCATTGCGCCGCTTCACAAAAGCCATCTCGCGATTCCGGCGCGACGCATCAATCGAGCCCGGCGTCTCAAGGTCTACAATTGCTTCGCCCTTCGTGCGAAAAGCCACTCCCTGATGCACCGCTGGCAGGAAGCCGGATGTCCAGTTGATCGCGCCCCCAGCAGGCAATTGCCGCGGATCCGGCAACACAATAAATGCCGGCAGGTTTTCATTCTCTGAGCCCAATCCATAACTCAACCAGGCCCCCATGCATGGAAAGCCATTCCGCTGAAACCCCGTATTCATCTGAAAGGTAGCCGGTGTGTGATTCGAGCTCTGCGCCACCATCGAGTGGATAAAGGTGATGTCATCGGCACGCTGTCCGAGATGAGGCAACAGATCACTCACCCACTTTCCAGTCTGTCCATACTGTTGAAACTTCCAGGGGCTCTTCATCAGGTTCCCGGGCTTACCAAAGAACGGATCCACTTCACCCTTGCCCGTCATCGGTTTCCCATCATGCTTGATCAAATCCGGCTTGTAGTCGAAGCTGTCGATGTGGCTCAACCCACCACAACAGAAGACCTGAATCACCCGCTTCACTGCCGGTTGAAAGTGGGTCTTCTTCGCCGCATAGGGAGAACTCGGCGCTGCCTGCGCCATCCAT
>JAPKYY010000669.1 GCA_026394095.1 Acidobacteriota bacterium
GAGTTGTCCTTCTGTCCAGAGTTTGCCGGCCGCGAGACTGACGAAGGGTTTGGTGACGGATTGGACGGCGACGCGGGTGGCGGGTTGGAAAGATTCTACGGGCTGGCCGTCTTTGACTATCAGCAAAGCTTGTGTACCGGAATTCTTGATCTCTGTGAGGAAGTCCGCTGAGACAAGAGTGGCCAGGAGGATGAAGGGAGTCATGGTTCGGTAACCTTGATGGACTGGTTTGATTTTATGTTGGAAAGGGTTTGGCGCTTTCCGGAAGGCCAGAGGATTTCTATTTTATCGATCTGTGTGGTGGAGCCGAGGCCGAAGTGGACTGGGGTGTGCGTGCTTGAGGCGTAGCTGACGCTGGTGGTCATGTGGTTGGTTTGGTTGCCTAGCTTGATGGTGGTGCCAAGGGGGGCGTTGATGCTGATGTAGTTGTTGGTGTTGGGGCTGGTGTTGCGCCAGATCTCGACGGGTTCACCTAAGGATGTGACGACGATGTCGATCTTGCCGTCGGAGTCGAGGTCGGCGAAGGCGGCTCCGCGGTGGGCTTTGATGGCGTTTTCGAGGCCTGATTGAGTGGCTTCGAATTTGCCTGCGCCATTGTTGCGGAAGACGGTGTTGGCTTGTTTGTAGGTGGCGGCTTCGAATTTCTCTACGATGTCGTTGACGTGGGAGTTGGCGGTGAAGAGGTCTTTGTTGCCGTCGTTGTCGAAGTCGACGAAGCCGACGCCCCAGCCGGCGATTTTGTTGGTCAAGCGGCTGAGCTGGCTCTTGTTGGTTTGGTCTGAGAAGTTGCCTGCGCCTTCATTGTGGAAGAGCGGATAGGTTTCCCCGGTTAACGCTGTGACTACGATGTCGGGCTTGCCGTCGTTGTCGTAGTCTCTAAAGTCTGTGCCCATGCTGGCGATGGGTTTGCCGCTGTCGAGGAGGGCGACTCCTGAGAGGAGTGCGACTTCTTCGAATTTGGCTTTGCCGAGGTTGTGGAAGAGGAAGTTGGGGAGGTTGTCGTTGGTGACGAAGGCGTCGAGACGGCCGTCGGCATCGTAGTCTGCGAAGGCGATGGACATGCCGCGGCCCAGGTGTTTTGAGAGGCCCGAGGAGATTGTGACGTCTTCAAATTTGCCGTTGCCTATGTTGCGATAGAGCTGGTTGGGGCGGGGATCGTAATAGCGGGGATGGCAGTAGACGCGGAGGCCTTTGGCCTGGTCGCCGCAGAAGCGGGGCTTGCTCAAGTCGATGCGTCCGTAGTTGGTGACGAGGAGATCGAGCTTGCCGTCGTTATCGAAATCGAACCAGCCGGCGGCTACGGACCACTCGTTCGACTGTATGCCAGTGTTGGTGAGCTCTTCGAATTTGCCCTTGCCGTTATTTCGGTAGAGGTGGTTTGAATAGAGGCCGGCTACGAAGAGATCGATGTGGCCGTCGTTGTCGAAATCTCCTGCGGCTGCGCCCATGGAGTAGCCGGTGCCGGCGAGGTTGGCTTCGGTTGTGACGTCGGTGAATTTCATACTGCCGTCGTTACGATAGAGGCGGTTGGGGTGTTTGGTTTTGAGGTCTGGCAGGGTTGCGCCGTTGGTGAAGAAAAGGTCTGGTTTGCCGTCGTTGTTGTAATCGAAGATTGCGATGCCGCCGGGCATCGTTTCTACCATGTGTTTGTCTGCCGTGGGGTTGTTCTGCAGAACGAAGGGAGGGGCAGTTGGGACGGCCGTGAAGTGGATTTGCGCGAAGAGTAAGAGTGGAAGCGGGTTCATTTTGGGGGAGCGATTTCGGGTACTTCTTCCTGCTTGCTGTAGCGGGCCTGGATCTCCTGGTATTTGGCCATCGCTAGCTTGGCGGCTTCGGTTTGGCCACTGGACTGATAGGCGCGGGCCAGCTGGATGTGGAGGCTGCCGTCGGTGTCTAGCGGCAGGGCGGCTGTGACGTGGGGGAGGGCTTCTTTGGGCTTGCCCAGGGCTAGCAGAGCGCGGGCGTAGGAAGCGCGGGCGGCGAGGACGTTGGGTGCGAGCTTGGCGGCTTTGGCCAGGAAGGCTTCGGCTTTGTCGGGGAGTTGTTGGGCTAGGAACAAGTCTCCCTGGAGATGATTTATGTCGGCGGCATTGGGTTCTTTTGCCAGAAGTTGGGTGGTGAGCTTTTGAGCTTCGTCGTAGTTCTTTAGCGTGAGGTAGGTGGCGGCGAGTTCGCGCTGGTAGTCGGGCTGGTCTGGAACTAGCTGGAGGGCTTGCTTCCAGGCTTCGGCGGCGTCGGCGTGACGGTTCTGGTCGCGGCTGGTTTCGGCGATGTAGCGGTATGAGTCTGGGGTGCCGGGTTTAAGATTGTTGAATGCTTCGGTTGCGAGCTGGTTGTAGGATCGGGTGCGCCAGTAGAGGTTCATCGCGGTGTTGGAGGCTTTGGACAGACGGATTGCGCTGCTGTAGCGGCTAGCGATGTATTCACACTCGGGGGTTTTGACTTTGCAGTTGGGGGCTGGAAGTTTGGCTTCGACTGCTTCTTCATGGAGGGCCCATTCGGGGTTGCCGTTGGCGCGGTAGATCTCTGCAATGGAAGTTCGGAGGCCGCGAAGGGTGGGAACTTTTTCGAGGGCTTTGCGGTAGAGGAAGAATGCAGCGCGGCGCTGGCTGGTTTTGGAGCGGGAGTCGGCCAGGAGGGCGAAGAAGGGGCCGGATTCGGGGTAAAGCTTTTCCAGTTGGGCGAAGGTGTCGAAGGCCAGGGCTTCGTAAGCGCGCCCGAGGTCGTAATAGAGACCGAGCTTTTCCAGGTGAGGGATGGCGCGGGCGGGTTGGCCTGAGATGTTTGCTGCGTCGACCAGCATTTGGCGGGCTTCGAGGTGGTTGGGGTCTAGGATGGCGAATTTTTCGAGGGGGGCGAGGGCTTTGGCGGGTTGATTGGTGCGGAGGTAACTTGCACCGAGGAAGAGAAGGGCAGGGGGGATGTTGGGGTTGAGCTTGAGGGCGGCTTCGAGAGGTGGAATGGCTTTGGCGTCTGCTCCGGACATGTGGAGGGCCATGCCTTGATTGAGTAGGAGGCCGGTGTTGCCGGGGAGTTGCTGGACGAGTTCTGTGTAGAGGGCGGCGGCTTCGTTGAATTTGTTTTCGGCGAGGAGAGCTTTTGCGCGGTTTGCTTTTTCGGCCTGAGCGGCGGATTGGCCCTGGAGAAGAGAGATGGCCAAGATGAGCAAGAGCATAATTCTATGTTGGCAAAAAACAAAGGCGGTTCGCCGAAGCGAACCGCCTTTTGTTTGGATTGTTTCCCAGCTTAGAACTGCAAGCGGAGTACGAGGCGGAACTGACGTTCGTCAGAGGCGCCCAGGACACGCAGGAAGTTCGGGTTGGTTACGTCGGTGGATGCAAAGCCGGTCGAGAGACGGCTGTTGGTGAAGTTGTAAGCTTCCGCACGGAAGGTCAAAGCAACGCGCTCAGTGACGGCAAAGTTCTTTGCCAGCGTGAGGTCGGTGCGGAATGAACCAGGGTTGCGGAGGCTGTTGCGGCCCATGGAGCCGAAACGGCCAACTTCGCCAGGAGCGAGGATGACGCGCGAGAAGGCGCTGGTGTCATAGAAGGTCTTGTCCGGGCCAATTCCTTCGAGACGGGCAACGTTGAGGTTGACCTGATCGGGGGTCTGGGCATTGCCAGGCAGGTTGAGGGTGCCGGCAGGTGAAGACGGGGTGAAGGGGGTGCCGGTGAAGGCAGCGGTTACACCACTGACACTCCAGCCACCAGCGATCATGTTGAGAGCCTTCGGTGCGTTTGAGCCAAACTTCATGCCCTTGCCGTAAGGCAGGTCATAAACATAGCCCATCTGCAGGACGTGGCGACGGTCGTAACCGGCAGCAGCGACGTTGCGGTTGAATGCAGGACCCCAGTTGTAGGTGACACCCTGCCAGCCTTCGTCGTCAGCAGCGTTGATGGCCTTTGCCCAGGTGTATGCACCCTGAACGGTGAGGCCCTTTGCGGAGCGGCGAATCGAAGTCTGCAGTGAGTGGTAACGGGAGCTGAGGTAGCCATCCCACATCAAAGTGGAGATGTTACGACCAAAGCGGGCCGAGTAAGGACGGCCAGGGTTGCCGGCGCCGATTACCTGACCAGAGTTGATGTCACGGTCAGCCATGAGGTGGACGCTCTGGGTGCCGACATAAGCAACACTGCCGAGGAATTGGCCAGGGAGCTTGCGCTCGATGGTGAAGTTCCAGCTCTGAGTGTAGCCGCGGGTGATCTGACCGGAGACAGGCGAACGCATGTCAGCAACGGGAGGAAGTACGACTGAACCAGTGCTAAGATCCGGACCCGTTACAGGGGGGATACCCTGAGCGAGGGAGCGGATGGAGGAGTTTGCATCGGGAGCAACGAAGGCGAAGTTCACAGTGAGCGGATAGAAGCCGCGCAGAGGACGTGACCAGGGCAGCGGGCTGAAGTTGATGCCGTAGCCAGTGCGGATCACGGTGTTTTCGTTGAGACGGTAAGCGATACCGATACGGGGAGCAAAGTTCAGCTTGCCAACGGTAAAGCCGTTGTTGCGAGGTACGTTGCCACGGCCACCGAGGGTGACGATGTTGGTTTCAGGATCGAGACGTTCGATGCCCTTGCCATTGGAGCGGCCCATGAGGGGGTAGTTTTCGTAGCGCAAGCCAATGTTGACGGTGAGCTTGCGGCTAACCTGCCAACGATCCTGAGCGAAGAAGCCAAATTGCCATTCACGAGCGGTAGCAAGAATGTACTGCAAGCTCTTCTGGACGGAGTTGGATTCGCCGAGAAGGAAGGCACCGTAGCCGTTGAAGTTATTGAAGGTGCCAGAGTTGGTGGTGATACCGCCGCTGAAGTCGAACGCGCCGCGGGGACCCGCGCCGAGTTCAGGCTGCCAGTGGTTCATACGATAGAGAACGCCGTCAAAGCCGAAGGCGAAGTTGTGCTTACCCTTGATCCAGCGCAGTGTGTGCGTGGTGGTGAAGTTTTCTTCGATACGGGTGAGGGGCATCCAGTTGGGTACGCCAAAGCCGTTGTAGCCGTTGATGCTGATGTTGGGCATACCCTGCTGGCGAGGATCCGGGCCGCCGATGCCGGGGATGCCGAGCTGTGCGGAGAAGTCCTTGCCGAAGTCCTGACCCTGAACCACCTGATCATGACGCTGGTATCCGAAGACGCCGTCGAGGAGGAGGTTGGCACTGAGGGTGTAGGTGTGACCTGCAGAGGTGTTACGAACGCGGGTGTCACCGAGACCAGGGTCTGAGCCGGGTGCAGGGCCGACGCCGTCGCCGAAGATACCGCGACCGCCGACAAGAGCATCCATCTGACCGAAGCGGCCCCAGATGCTGTGCTTTTGATTGCGGTTGTAGTTGATCTTGACGTCGTTATACATACGGTTGAACTGAGGAGTTGCACCGATGGCGTAGTTGTTCTGAGAAGCATTGGCAATGTTGGCCCGGGGATAGAAAGCCTGGATGCGCTGTGCGATCGGGCTGATACGGTTTGCCGGGATGATGTTGCCAGGGAAGGGGGTGCGGTTGGCTACAACGGAGCTGCTGGCGGGATCGAAAAGTGTGGTGCCAGTTGCGCTGAAGTTACCGGTGCGGATGTCGTCGGTGGGTACCGAGTAACGACCGAAGGCACCATCGCGCTGCTTGGTGTTGTCGTAGGAGTAGAAGAAGAAGAGCTTGTTCTTCACGATCGGGCCACCGATGGTGCCGCCGAAGTTGTTGTAGATACGGACGGGCTTTACGGTGGTGGGGGTGAAGAAGAAGTTGCGTGCGCGAATGCGCTGGTTGTCATGGAATTCAAAGGCGCTGCCGTGGAACTGGTTGGTACCAGACTTGGTTACCAACGTCACTGATGCGACGCCGGCCATGCCCTGTTCGGCGTCG
>JAPKYY010000811.1 GCA_026394095.1 Acidobacteriota bacterium
CTCATGCCGGTACAATCTGGACCGTTACCGTTGATTGTTGGGTTGTTGGCTTCCGTCGTAAGGTCATATTGCTCATCGCTTAAAAGGACGAAGGAAGTCTTTGCGCTGTAGGTAAATTTGCTGAAAGAAGGATTGCCAAGACTTGGGATGACGTAGGTGAATGTGCCGTTAATCTGAACCGTCGCGTTTGGGGCGATGGAGCTAAAGACATCGCCGGTGCCAGAAAAGGTGTAGACCCTGGTGATGGTTGCGGCTGAAGTGATTGGGGTAAAGATGGCAGCCAGGAGGAGCAGACTGATTTGGGGGAGTGTCATTAGCCTGGAAATTATATCTTATCTGCAAAGGGTAGACGGAAAAAAGCGCTTGCCGCGAGGGATGCGACAAGCGCCCGAGTTTTGTTCAGAGGAAGAAAAAGCCTAGTTGGTTGGGGTGATAGCCGAGGAGATCTGAGCTGGTGCCTGATCGCCGGAGACGTAGACTTTGAGCTCTACGCGGCGGTTGAGTTTGCGGCCATCGCGGGTCTTGTTGTCGGCAATCTGGTTTTCATTGCCAAGGCCTGCGACGAAGATGCGGTGCAGCGGCATGTTGTGCTTGACGGCGAGGTAGCGGACGACGGCGTCAGCACGTTTGCGACTGAGTTCGATATTGAGCTGCTTGGGGCCGATGCTGTCGGTGAAGCCCTGGACTTCTACGACAAAGCTCTTGTAGGAGCCGACCTTATTGACCGCCGCATCGAGCATGGCCATAGATTCTTTGCTCAAGTCTGAAACTCCCGAGGCGAAGAGAACCTGGTCTGTGGAGACCATCTTGTAGTTCTGCATGTTTTCGATGCGGGTGTTGATGGTGGTGACATCTTTGCCGAGCTGGTCGGCGCGAGTCAGACCCTTTTCTGCGAGTGATTTGCCGGTTTCGGCGATAGTGCGGCCTTCAGCGGCCTCTTTACGGGCGAGTTCAGCCTGGGTGGCGGCTGAATCGGCTTTGCCCTGCGCGCCTTGAGCGCGTTCGTCAGCCCGGGCTACGCCCCGCTCGAGTTCTTCGATGGACTTGGCCTGAGCCTTGGTGGTTCCGTCAAGATCTCCGACTCGTTGTTCGATCGGGGTGACGGTTGCCTTTACATATTTCTTGGTCGCGCAGCCGGTGATGAATGGCGCCAGCGCCAGTGCCGCGATGGAAGTGCTACGGAGGATTGTGTTGGTCATTTTGATGCTCCTTGATTGTATGGCGCTCTGATGTTCGTCTGAGGCAAAGGCTCCGGCAGTGGCTGGTGTGTTGACACTGCCGGAGGCTCTATTCACGCTATCGGCATTTTCTTGCCGATTGCTGCCTCCGAGCGTGAATAGAAGCGAAGTCATTGCATAAAGGAATGATGCAAGTGGTGTGCCAAAGTGGGAAATTCTGTTAAGTTGTTGCTTTTTAAGGGAGATGGGGGTGGGCAAAGAAAAGAGGGAAGCCGGTAAAGACTTCCCTCGAAGGTAGAAGTTACGTGAAGTAGGTGGTTGTTCTTAGTTTTTTTGACGACGGCGGAGTGCGCCGAGGCTGATTAAGGCTCCACCGATGAGGGCGAAGGTGGCAGGTTCGGGGGTTTGGAAGAGGATGTCTTGCTGGTTGGCATTGGTGTAGGCGATGAGGTTCATTGCCTTGGGGCCAGTGCCATCGAGGGCGTTGAGGTAGGTTTGAGCCTGCGCCATCATTGCGATGTTTTCGTTTCTGTAGCGGACCAGGCCGGTTGAGACGTTAAAGCCGTAGGTGGCTTTGTCTTCGCGGATGATTTCCCAGAGAGCCATCTGCATCGCGCCAGCCTGGATGTCGGGGAGCGCCACATTCAGATTGGGGTAGAAACGACCGATCAATTCGCGGACGAAGTTGGCTTTGGTTGCGCCCATGCCACCAATGTTGGTAGCGGCCTGATCGAGAGAAACGACGTTGTAGTCCAAGATTGATGCCGATACCGATTGCAGGGGTTCCAGGCAGAAGGTGAGGTAGTTGAAGCTGTCTGCGATCCGCATGTTGAGCATGCTGAAGCCGGGGCTGGTCCAGTTGGTACCGCCGTCGACGGTGCGCTCGGCTGTGCCGCCATTTGGGGCATTGATGAATTGGACCTTGATCGTGGTGGCGGAGAGGGAAGTTGCGAGTGCGAAGATCGCGAAGAATTTATGTTTGCTGTAGTTCACAACCTGATAG
>JAPKYY010000468.1 GCA_026394095.1 Acidobacteriota bacterium
TCGACAAATTCCCAACCGACACCACCCGCACTGGCAATTTTTTCGCAGCAACATTCCGCTGCGATACCCAGCCCCACGGCGCACTCAGTGGCGCAAGCAATGTTGACAGTGGCAACAATCCCTTCGGCACACCCTCCCCCAGCAACCCAACCAACTCGGGCACCAGCCGCGAAGCAACCCCGCGCATCCCCTCAGCCACAGCCTGCCCCCGCAACCCCATCGCCGCCCCACCCTCCAGCATCTCCTCAACCGCAGCTCCAAGCCCTCCAGGCTCAGCCACCACCCGCACCGCCTCAGCCGCAACAAACTGCGCCTGAATCTCGGCAAAGTTCGCCATCTTCGGCCCCGTCAAAACAGGCTTACCGTAATAAGCCGGCTCCAGAATATTGTGCCCCTGCGTCTCGTTAAACGATCCCCCGACAAACACCACTGCAGCCCGCCCAAACAACCCCGCCAGCTCCCCAATCGAATCGAGCAACAGCACATCCCGAGAACCCAGCGAAGACCGCCGCGTAAACCCAATCCCCCGCTCTGCCAATTTCCCCGCAACAACCTCAAACCGTTCCGGCTTCCGCGGAGCAATCACCAACCGGACCCGCCCCGCCAACCCGGCATAAGCATCCAGCACCACATCGTCATCATCCACACTCCCACCCGTAGTAGAAGCCGCAATCCAAACCGGCTTCTCACTCCCCGCAAACCAGGCCGCCAAATCCGGAGCCACGGGCTTCCCCGCCGGGTCAAAGTCATACTTCAGATTCCCCAGCAGCTTCACCTCCCCCGGATAACCAAGTTCCCGAAACCGCAATGCATCCACTTCCCCCTGCGCCGCCACAAAATCCATCTGCGGCATCACACTCTCAAAGAGCCCCCGCAGCCGAGCATAAGAAGGCCACGCCCGGTCAGACACTCGCGCATTCACCTGAGCCCACTTCGCCCCGCTCCGCTTCACCTCACGAATCCGCTGAGGCCAGATCTCCGTCTCAAAATTAATGACAAGTGCCGGCGAAATCCGCCGCAACACCCGCCGCACCGAAAACACAAAATCCACCGGCGCATAAAACACCCCGTCACAAAGCCCAACAAGCCGAGCCTCAGCCAGACTCCTCCCCGCAAGCGTAGTCACGCTAACAAAGACGGGCGTCTCGGGCAAAGCCTCCCGCAACTTCTTGATCAAAGCAATCGCACTCAGCACCTCGCCCACACTAACGGCATGCAACCAAATGCCGCCGGGCTTCGTCGATGGGATGGTAATGGGCAGCCAGCCCAATCGTTCTTTCATCCCGCTGTAATAAGCCGGTTGACGCAAGCAGCGCCAAGCCGCATACAGTAGGAGTAGAGGCAATAAGGTAGCTCCGGCCAGGCGGAGCAGGAAGTAGGTCACTTTGACGCGCAGAGAATGGATCGTAATTTCGAGTATAGCCACCACGGCCACCAATTTAGTTGCGATTGGTGAATCCACCTTCAAGGCTCCCAATGCGGAGGACATGAAGTCCAAGGTCGCCCTCGATCAGGTCATCATCGGCGTCGAAGCCTTCGAAACGGCAGATAAGGCCGCCAAAGCCTTCGGCAAGCTCGACCCCAACAAATACGAAGTCCTCCCCGTCCTGGTCGTAATCAAGAACAACCGCAAGTCTCCGATCAAAGTGGGCCAGCTCGAAGTTCAATACATCGTGCCCGGCCAAGGCAAAATCTACGCCCTCAAGAGCGACGAAATTACCTCAGCAGCCGCCGGCCCAACAGCCCCCAACCTCGGCCCCAAGCCTTTTCCAATCCCCACCCGCCGCAAAAAGAACCCGCTCAGTGCTCCTGAAATCGAAGGCCGCTCCTTCGCCGCCAGAATGATCGCCGCCGGAGAATCCGCCAGCGGTTTCTTCTACTTCAACATCAAGCACCGCACCACCGCCAAGATCTACTTGAACGGTCTAGTCGACGCCTCAACCAACCAGGAGATCTTCTACTTTGAGATCCCCTTCACCGAATGAGCAAATACAACACATTCTTCTTCATAAGCCTGCTCGCCTACGGGCAGGCTCAAATCTCGAACCTCGCAATCCACCCCACTGGCAATAGCGTCTACTTCTCCACTCAACTCTCCCCCAAAGGCCAATCCCACCCACCAGCCCTCCGCCTCTTTGAACTCAAAGACAACCGCCTCACCATCCTCGACCAGTCCAACCCACCCGGTGCCTTCGGTGCCAGAACCTTCCCTTCGGTCCTGTTCAGCGCCTCAGCCTCCGTCCGCGCGATCAATTCCACCTTCAATTGCACTGGCGGTTCCTCCTGTCTCTTCATCAGCCGCGCCGCCACTGCAATAAGCAGCAACGGCCAGCTCCTAAACTTCTCAGCCTTCTCCTCGATCAGCCCCAATGGCCGCTTCGCCGCACTCTACAGCAACGCACAGGCATCGCCCACAGATCCCCTCCCTGCAAACTCCATCCGCCTGCTCGATCTGGCCACGGGTCAAATCACCACACTCGGCAAACAGCCAGCCAGCAGCGGTCAATTCGTAACCGACAACGGCACTACCCTCACAGCTACCAATACAGGCCTGCAGCTCATCGGCCCGGCACAATCGAAAGACCTCCCGCTCACCCGCATCGCGAGCCGCCTTCTCTTAAACAACGAAGCCACCCGCATCGTCTACGAGGTAACAGATGCCCCCGTCGAAATCCGAATCATCGACATTGCCACCGGCACAGACCAGACGCTCTTCCCCGGCTCCAAACCCACCCTCGCCCTGGACGGCAGAACCCTCACTTACCTCAACGCAAACAACCAGATCTCCATCGCAGATCTGATCACTCGCTCCACTCGCCCCCTCATCTCCGAATCCGAACCCATCCTCGAACAAACAATCTCCTCAAACGGCACCACCGTTGCCGCAATCACAAAATCCGGCCGCATCCTTTCGATCAACACAACCAACTCTCAAGTCACGCAGTTACTAGACGCTCCGCCCCAGCCCGCCACGCTCTTCACAGGCATGGTGCCCGGCTCCTACAACGAACTCACAGGCAGCTTCCCCGAAGACTTCATCCCAAACCTCAAACTAAGCAATCAGCCCGACCCTTTCTTCCTCGGCCGCACCGCAAAAGGCATCACCTTTCAGATTCCCTGGGAAGCAAAACCAGACGAAGAATCAGTTCTGTCATTCAACGTCAAAGACAGCCCATGGGATTCCCCCATCCTCAAAAGCATCAGGGCAACCTCCGCCAGAATTCTGCCCACTGACGACACCTCCATCGCGATCCACGAAGATTGGTCGGGCCCGGTGACAATGAACAACCCCGCCAGCCTCGGCGAAACAGTCCACATGTTTGGCACCGGCTACGGCCCTGTCGACGGCACCCTCGAATCGGGCAAACCCACACCCACAAACCGGCTATTCCGAATGACCAGCACCTGCCAGTGGAAAGCCATCCCCCAATTCGGCAATCCACAACCTCTCGAAGTCGAATTCGCTGGCCTCGCCCCAGGCCTTACCGGCATCTACCAGTTCAATTTCAAGATCCCCAACAACTGGGACTACTCTCTCTTCAACCCCTACTGCCAATTTCCGGACAATTCTTTCTTACTCACGGGAGCAATCCCCGTAAGGATGCCTTGAACCCTCAATCCAAATCCTCGTCAGACACTTTCGCTTCCTGCGCACGCCCCTGATAAAACCCCACAACATCAATCGTCCCAACAATCGCCCGGTTAAACTCCTCCAACTCCCCAGCCGGAACCCAATACTCCTGATGCAAACTCGCCCCCACCGTCCGCAACGGATAGCGCCTCAGCACCTCCACCGGCACCTGAAACTTCAACACATAACCAGTAA
>JAPKYY010000165.1 GCA_026394095.1 Acidobacteriota bacterium
ACGCCGGCATCGGCGAGGACGACGTCGAGACGGTGCTCGGCGAGTTCGGCGATGAGTTGCTGGGTTGAGCCTTCTTCGCAGATCAGTTGGACAGGCTCGGGCATTACCAAAACCGGCTGGAGGATTCGGTAAGCGATCATCTTTGGAACGAGGTCGGAGATACCTACCAGAAGGCGGCGTGGCCGGCCGCGCGGACGGCCCTTGATTGCGTCCTGGAGTTCGCGGCCGAGGCCGAAGATTTCGTCAGCGTATTGGTAGACGACGTGGCCAACTTCTGTGAGGGCAAGGCCACGTCCGGATTTGGTGAAAAGCTTTTCGCCAAGGGTCGCTTCGAGCAAACGAAGTTGACCGCTGATGGTGGGCTGGGCGAGGTTGAGCGTCTTGCAGGCTTTGGCGATGCTACCCTGGCGGGCTACGGTCCAGAAGTAGAGCAGGTGGTGGTAGTTCAGCCATTCCATAACTTGGAGTTTAGGCTCTTTGCCGTTGGGCTAGCTGATCGTCACCTTCTTCATGTTGTCGCTTGGTACGCGGTCTATCAAGAGGCGCAGAGGGTCGACTCCCGCTTTCTCGGGCTCCTCGTCGACTACGAATTTGTATTGCGCCTTGCCTGACTTCATCTGTACCTTCTCACGATGAAGAACCTTGCCGTAACGCTGGTTCTTTTCGGGTTTGGCAAATGCGCCGATCTCAATGAAGTCGTTCAGCGGAGCTTCTGTTTCTACTCCTTTATCTGAGGCGTAGAACTTCCTGGTTTCGATGTCGATCGTGACGTCGTATTTGCCATCGGCCCGCCTGGTCGCTTTTGCTTCCAGCGTACGGTTACCGAAGAGTGTGATCTCTTCAAAGAGATCACGGATCAGATAGCGAAGATTCTCGGGGGTTTCTTCACGGAAGGCATCGATCAACACATGTGCCGTCGGATAGGGTGGCTGTGCGTAGGCAAAACGAGCAACAACTTTGCGCAGCGCCCGGTTGACGGCTTCTTCGCCGATCATTTCTTTGAGGTAGTAGATCACTGCGCTGGCTTTGCGGTAATGGATATAACCCTGCTGAGCCTCCACGCGGATGAGCGGTTGTTCTTTGAGCAACTCGCGGCCACGAGCACTCAGATAGCGGTCCACTTCATACTCCATGAACTTCCGCATGGTGTTGCGACCATATTGATGCTCCATCACCATCAGGGCTGAGTATTGGGCCAGCATTTCGCTCAGCGCGGTAGCGCCCTGCATGTTTGCGCCAACCACCTGATGGGCCCACCACTGGTGCCCCATCTCATGCGCTACGACATAGTTCACCATGTCGATGTCGTCGGGCTTATCGAGTTTTGCGACGAAGCCAATCGATTCGGAATAGGGCATCGTGCCGGGAAAGGCTTGCGCAAAACTCGCCACTCTGGGGAATTCGATGATCCTGGTTTGCTTGTGCATATAGGGGCCGAAGTTTTTCGTGTAGTAATCGATGCTGCGCTCCATTGCGGACATCATCTTCGGTACGTTCCAGGTATGCTCCGGATGATAGTAAACCTCCATCTGGATGCCGTTGACGGTTTTGCGCTCTACCTGGTAGCGAGCACTCATGAAGCTGTAAAAGTTTAGAGAATCCTTGTCGAGCTTGTAGTGGAAGAATCGTCTCCCGCCCTCGGTCCACTCGCGCACCAGAGATCCCGGTGCAATTGCGATCTGATCGGGCGATGTACTGACTACGCTTTCGACGCTTACCCAGTCGGAGTTGTTGCTGATGTAGGTGTTCATGCAGTTGGCGGTGCAGTCACGCTCGAGCTTCGGCATCAGGTCTTTCTCTGGAAGGCCACGCTTCTTGCGCTCATTGCGTTCATCCAGTTCGCCTTCTGGTTGATAACCGATTTGCGGCACAATGCCGCTGTTGAAGAAGGTGCCGTTTTGTACAATCTGCATCACGCGCACTTCGTCTTCAATGCCTTTGGGTTCGCGCTTGACGGTGTACTTCATGTGGCGTTTTTCGCCGGGCTGCATGGGTGGATCCAGTTTGTAGATGCGGTAAGAAAGCCGCTTGTCATCCATGCTGAGCTTTGCGCCTTCGAGGTCGACAACAGTCTCAAAATCCCGGTCGACAACAATGTGAATCTCTGGAATCGCTTTGGAGGTTTTGTTCTCGATCACCTGATCGCCCCTTAAAGAGAGGCTTCGCTTTTCGGGATAGATGTCGATGTCGTAGCGCACACTTTGTACGCGAGGCTGGGGGAGGCCCTGAAACTTCTTGTAGGTCTTCTCGTATTCAGCCCGCATATTAAGCCCAGTCTTTGGGCCAATGACGGTATTGAGTACCTGGGTGTTGTAGTAGATCCAGCCGGCAATCAAAGCAAAGCATCCGGCGATCGCAATTGCCGGTGTGGTGAGGCGCTTGCGAACGGCCTCTTTGCCGCGCGGCCACCAGGCAACCGTGAGCGCTGCCAGGAGTAAGCAAAAGACGCCCCAATAGGCGGTAAACCACCACCAGCCCTCAAGGTATGGAGCCATCCCGTAGAGATCGGAATAAGTATAAGAGGGGCGAGAGCCAAAGCGAACCATCCGTGTGCCGACGTCCAAAGGACGCCAGATGAAGCCCTGAGCTACGACAAAGATGATGAAGGCGAAGTAGCCAACGTACTTGTTTGGGCACAAGACGTGGACAAAGAAAGCCAGCACGGTGACCAGGACAAACCAGGAGAAGTCGTAGACAAAGAGTTCGCTGAGGTAGAGGTCGATCTGGTAGCGGTGGTAGCCGAGCCAGGATTGTGTCGCGATGCCGGTGGCCATCATGAGTGCCTGCATCACGGCCATGATTCCGAGCAAAGCGCCGAGTTTTGCGGCATAGCGAACCCAGGTTACCGAGGGAGTGACGTCCTCGATCTCGTCCATGCGGGCATCGCGCTCGCGCCATACCAGCAAGCCGGCGTAGTAGGTGATCATCGACATCGAGAAGGCATAGAGCGAGCCCTGAATCACTTCAACGATGAAGTAGGTTACGGGGTGTGTGGAATTGCCATAGCCTTCTTTGGCCGAGAAGATGATCGACGGGACAGTGTTGAGTAGCGCGGCAGTGAGCAAAACGATAAACGATGTTGTCTTGATCAGGCCAAAGAACTCAAAGCGGAAGAGGCCGATCAACTGCTGCCAGGCGCTCTGGTTGCCGGGCCGGTAGTTGACGGAGGGCATTTCGATTTCGATGCGCTGCTCTTTGCTTTCGGGAGCTGCCGTGCCCTTTTTGTTGCGTTCGGCAAAGCTGAAACGGTAGTAGGTAAAGGCAAGAATGGCTGCGCCCACGCCGAGCCAGAGGAGGCGGTTCCACAACATCATGCCCTCCCACCACAGCACCTTTGTGTTGCGCTCACTGACCGTCCAGTACTTTGTCATGAAGGTGTAGGGCCTGATGCCGAAGGGATCGAGCATGGCCGAGAGGGTTTCGTTATCGATGTCTTCGGTGAAGACGTCAGATACAGCATAAGCAACCAGCAGGACGAGCATGCCGAGAAAGGACGTCATTGTGCTTCGGGTTAAAGAAGCGATGCAGAAGACAATAGCGGCAACGAAGAAGGTGTTGGGGATGGCGAAGGTGACGATGGAGGCAAGGTGGGCTTCCCAAGAGATGGAGCGCCAGCGCTCGGCATCAATCCAGGGCATGTAGGCAGCCAGAATGACACCAGCAGAGACACCCATCATGGGGATTACCGAGATCAGAGCAGAGCCGGTAAAGCGACCCATCAGGAAGGGGAACTTCTTGAGGGGAGTGGTGAAGACCATCTGGTGGGTGTTGTACTGGAAGTCGCGCGCGGCGGCTGAGTTGACGAAGGCTGTCGCCATCAGCATTGTGAAGATGCCGATCAGCCCGTAATAGGTTTGAATCACGAAGGGCGCGTTGCGATAGGTATTGGAGACAGCGGCACCGACGACAATTTGATCGCTGCTGGTAGCACCGAAGATCATGGCTCCGATCACGAAGAAGAAAACCCACACCATCATGCTGCGGAGCCAGTAGCGGATTTCAAAAGCCAGGAGATTGGTAAACATAATGGGCTCCTAGCTGATCTCGTTGATCTTGGAAAAGAACACGTCTTCGAGGCCGGGTTGCGCTACGGCAAATCCGTCATCGAGGGGGGTGTCGCTGTAGACATGAATCAAGGGCCGACCGGCGACCATTTTGTTCGAGATGACCTTGTATTGGGCCTCGTAATCTTTGAGTTCTGACTTGGCGATCTTGCGGCTGTAGATCTTGCCGGCCAGCGACTCTACGGCGGCATCCGGCCCGCCTTCATAGAGAACTTTGCCCTTATGAATGATTGCCATTTTGCTGCAGAGCTCCAGCACGTCTTCGACGATGTGGGTGGAGAGGATGACGATGACACTCTCGCCTACCTCAGCGAGCAAGTTGTAGAAGCGGTTGCGCTCGCCCGGGTCGAGGCCGGCGGTGGGTTCGTCGACGATCAGGAGCTTGGGGTTGCCAATCAGGGCCTGCGCGATTCCGAAGCGCTGACGCATGCCTCCTGAATAGCTCGATAGTGCTTTCTTGCGGTGCTCAAAGAGATTTACTTTCTGGAGCATTGCCTCGACCAGGGTCTTGCGTTCTCCGCCACTGGTGACGCCTTTGAGCAGGGCCAGATGGTCGAGCATGTCGGCGGCCGAGATTCTCGGGTAGACGCCGAAGTCTTGCGGCAGATAGCCGAGCCGCTGCCTCACTGCGTCTCTGTCTTTCAGTACGTCAATGTCGCCCAGCATCACGGAACCGGAGTCTGCCTCTTGCAGAGTTGCGATTGTACGCATGAGAGTTGACTTACCGGCACCGTTTTGACCAAGCAGGCCATACATTCCTTGCGGCACCGACAGGCTGACATCATCGAGTGCCTTGACGCCGTTTGCGTAGGTTTTCGAGAGATTAGAGATTCGCAGTTCCATGATTTCCCCTGAATACGGATTCAATTGCCAACATGTTCCCTAAAGCATCCTCAATCGAAACGGGTACGGGCCCGTTGTCGAGGATTGCACGGCTGAAGAGATCTCCCTGGATCGTGTACTGATCGCAGACCGGGAATTCTTCTACTACCCCGCCGGGTTCCACAAAGATGCGGGTGGGTTTATCTGGTGGAGCGTTGAAGGGGATCTCGATTTCGACCCTGCCTTTGGTTCCAAAGATAATTACGCGCTGATAGGGGTTCAACTGGGTTGAGCAGGAGAAGACACATTGCCCTTGTGGGTAATCGAGGATCGCGCTGGTGAGGCGGTCTGTGCCGAAGGCGGGGTCGCGGTCTACGCTTGACACTACACGGATTGGTTCCCCGCCAAAGATCATTCTCGACAAAGTCACGGGGTAGCAGCCGATGTCCATGAGAGCGCCGCCGCCCATCGTGGCGTTGTTGCGGATATTGACGGGGTCGACGTTGAAATAGCTGAAGACGCAGGTCATCAGGCGGAGGTCGCCGATTGTTCCTGAGTCGACGATTTGTTTGGCCCTGAGCCATTGCGGGTGTGTCCTGGCCATAAAGGCTTCGCCGACTTTGACTCCATACTTGTCGCGGGCGGCGATGAGATCCTGAGCCTCGGCGGCGGTGAGCCCAATGGGTTTTTCGCAAAGTACGTGCTTGCCTGCAGCGGCTGCCTTTACCGACCAGGGCACGTGGAGATCGTTTGGAAGGGGATTGTAGATGGCGTCGACGTTCGGGTCTGCCAGCAGGGCTTCGTAAGTGGAGTGCAAGGTGGCGATTCCGAGGGCTTCGCAGACGGGCTTTGCCTTGTCGACATTACGCGAAGCCATAGCAACAACCTCGGAGCAGGTGCCGAGTTGCATAGCGGGGATTACCTTCTCTCTGGCGATTTTTGCATTGCCGAGCACTCCCCAACGGATCTTCTTTGCCATCACAAACCTCATAGACTGAATCAGTGGACGTAATTCGCGTAACGGAACATCTCGATCCGCGCGAGGTTCTTGAAGGTTATCGCAAAGGGATCTTCCCTATGGGCTACATGGATGCCAAAGTTTACTCGTGGCACTTGCCGGAGAAGCGTGGAATCCTGCCGCTCGAAGACTTTCATGCCTCCAGCAGCCTCAGGCGAACCCTCAAGCAGAGGCGCTTCACGGTTAGTTTTGATACGGCCTTTGAGGAGGTGATGCGGGCTTGCGCCAGCCGTGGCGAAGAGGATCCTGAAGAGACCTGGATTACGGAGCGCTTCGTTGAGGTCTATTCGCAACTGCATCGCGAGGGTCATGCGCATTCGGTTGAAGTATGGGTTGACGGCAAACTCGCCGGGGGAACATACGGCATCCATCTTGGGGGCGCTTTCTTTGCCGAGTCGAAGTTTCATACAGTGCGCGATATGTCGAAGGTTGCACTGGCGAGCCTGGTTGCCCGGCTTCGCGAGAGGGACTTTCAACTGCTGGACGTTCAATACTGGACACCTCATCTCAACCAGTTCGGCGTTGCCGAAGTGGATCGTAACGAATACTATTGGAAGCTGCGTGAGGCGCTCAAGCTGGATCGGACTTTCTAATGCAACGGCTTATCAGCATTCCTTTTATACTCTTTTCGGCACTCTGCCTTTGGAATAGTTTGGCTGACTTCTGGGCTGCTTACCGGACACGAGTGGTGCAGGCCTCAGTAATCGCCAGTAAGTTGAAGATCGACTGGGGGCACCCGGATTCAGAATCTGGGGAAGAACCTCTTTATACACTCAGCGTTGACTTGAAGGCGGATGACGGCTCTGGCAGAACCTTCAGCTGGGAAGGAGATGCTGGCCGTGCGATGTACCCCGAGGAAGCTCTCGATGAGTTTGAGCGCTGGCAGCCTGGCCGCAAACATAGTGTCGGCATGCTGCGAGGGAATGCAAAAGAGATCAGGCTGGATCAGATGGAATCGAATCCGGAAGTGGGCAAGGGGGTTGGCTGGCTCTTTGGATTCTGTTTTTCAGCTATCACTGCTCTTGCCTCTCTTGTGGCCGTAAACATGGATTCAAAGCCGCACCCGCGACTGGCATTTATGAAGGGCTTTGGGGTTTGGACCGTCTTTCTTGCGTTTGGACTCATGCCATTGCTGGGATCGTTTGCTTTCGCCTGGGGAATGAGCCAGAAGCTCAATACCTGGAAACCAGTTGTTGCACGTAAAGTGGGGGAGCAGAGACCATTCGATACTTCGAAACCAATCGCCAACGTGGAGATCACGAGCAAGGCAATGGTGGCGCTAGCTGAGAAGCCCTACAATCGAATCGAATTCAACTGGAAGGGGCAGACGCTTCATGGCGGCATCGGGCCCTGGCGCGGCACTTATGACACTGGCACTCTTGCAGCAGGGGATAACTACTATTTTGTTGGTTCTCCGAATGACCGTTGGGAGATTGCGCCCAGCCTGAGCTGGCGTGAGGACTTTGGTGTCCCATTTGGGATCCTGCTTTTTTTTGGCCTGGCCTTTACCGGGGCGAGCCTGATAGTGAAGCGAAGTGAGCGCAGCTTCTGAAAGTTCTGATAGAGTCGAATCGATGAAGATAGCGCTGCTTTCTCTTTTGTTCGCCACCAGCATTCTTGCTGAATCCCCGAGGACTTTCACCCTGAAGAACAAGGCGGGGATGGAGGCCGTAATTACCAACTATGGGGGCATTCTCATGTCGCTCAAGGTGCCGGGGCGGGCGGGAAAACTGGAGGATGTAGTGATTGGCTTTGACAAGCCTGAAGACTATGTCGCCAAGAAAGAGCATCCCTACTTTGGGGCTCTGGTTGGCCGATACGGCAACCGGATCGGGAAGGCACAGTTTTCGATTGATGGCAAAGTGCATAAGCTTGCTGCCAATAACGGGCCGAACTCATTGCATGGTGGGCTGGTGGGATTTGACAAAAAGTTCTGGAATGCGCGGCAATCCGGAAATACGCTGACGCTGGAGCTGGTGAGCAAGGATGAAGAAGAGGGTTTTCCGGGTGAGTTGCGTGTGAAGGTGGTTTACACCTTGAGCGATAACAATGCGCTGCACATCGACTACACGGCAACGACGAACAAGCCGACGGTGGTAAACCTTACCAATCACTCTTACTTCAATCTCGGTGGCACTGCCACCAAGCACGTGCTGGGGCATGTGCTGAAGGTGAACGCGAGCAAGTTCACGCCCGTGGACAAGGATCTGATTCCGACGGGTGAACTGAAGGCAGTTGCAGGAACACCTTTTGACTTTACGAAGCCGGCACCGATCGGATCGAGGATTGAACAGAAGGATGAACAACTGAAGATGGGTGGTGGCTTCGACCACTACTTCGTTTTCGACAAGGGGATCACGGCTACGCCTCAGCTTGTGGTTGAGGTTTATGACCCGGCGTCCGGGCGCATGATTGATGTGCTGACGACCGAGCCTGGAGTACAGTTCTATACCGCGAATTTTCTGGATGGAACGATTGTGGGCAAGGGGGGAGTGAAGCTGGAGAAGCGGCATGCGTTTTGTCTTGAAACGCAGCACTTTCCGGATTCGCCGAATCAGCCGAATTTCCCGACTACGTTGCTTCGGCCAGGGAATACCTATAAGTCTTCTACGATCTTTCAGTTCAAGGTGCGCTAATGGAAGAACTCGAAAAGATCCTGGAAACGGCAGCGGAGAATTTCTCTCACAAGCTGACGGAAGTGGCTGTGGAAGTGCATCAGGCGACTGAAGGGTTGACGGTTCAGGATGCACTGTCGACCGCTGGCGAGTTTGTGCTGGAAGTGACGGATCTGCTGACAGACTAGCTAGGAGCGAAGCCGCACGTGGCTAAAGACTTCAGCGTCAAGAGCCACCTTGATCTCCTCGAAGACGGCGTCAGGAGATTGGTGCGCATTGACGTGGATGACCTGACCAGTGCCACCGAGTTTGTAGAAGCCGAGGACGGGGTCGGTTACGGTCTTGTAGGCATCGAGCCGACGCTGAGCGGTTTCTCCAGTGTCATCGTTGCGCTGCCACAAGGGGTCGTTGTCGACATCGCAAAGGCCATGACGAAGAGGCGGCTTGCTGAGCAGGTTGTAGATTGCGCCGCAGCTGCGGCAACTCCAGCGGGCGCTGAGACGGTTGATCAGAATTTCGTCAGGAACGTCCATGTGGACGAGGGTAGGAGGAGCAAAGCCGAGGCCTTCGAGGATCTGATGCAAGTGGGAGGCCTGGTCGACTGTGCGCGGGTAGCCATCGATGAGGAATCCTTCGTGGCAATCTGGCTCGGCGAGCCTGGCCTCGAGAAGGTGATTGACCATTTCGTCAGGTACGAGGCAGCCTGCAGCCAGAAGGCTGTCGATGGTTTTGCCGGTGTCGGAATGCTTCTCGCTTTCGCGACGCAACATG
>JAPKYY010000186.1 GCA_026394095.1 Acidobacteriota bacterium
GCTGCAGATTTGTTTTGAGACGGGTTGCCACGCGGTGGAGACCTTCACCCAAAACGTCGTGGTAGTCGCGGTTGCCCCAGGCGTATCTTGAGATCGCCGGGTCAGCAGGGCCTGGAGTGTTGTAGAGCTTGCCGACGCAGAGGAGGGTTTTGGCTTCCGGGAAGATGAGGCGAGGATCCTGGCGGACTTGGGCCCGGTGATCGGTGAGGTAGCCCATGTCGGCGGCCAGGCCCCGATTGACCCAGCTGATGTGGCGGGCGTGATCGGGGTGGGGAAGAGCGGGTGTGAGGCCGGCCAGCTCGAAGCATTCAGCGAAGGCGGCGTCGAGGAGGATTTGCGCATCAACAGGCACAGTGTCATTATCGTCCCATGTGGTTGAGCCTGGCCTTGATGATAGTAGTGGATCTGGCTTCGATTTTAAAATCGATTGAGAAGCCTGCGGCGCAAAAGGAACTTGTGTCGATGGCCAAGGGCGGCAATCTGGATGCGCGGTGGGAGGCGGTGCTCTTGAGCCGCCAGGGGCGGTTGCCTCTGCTTGCACCAAAAGTGGCAGATAGTTGGTTTCAGGCGGCTCTGCTTGCCAGGCGGCCGGGGGCTTGTCTTGAAGAAGCGCGCGTGCGGATCGACAAAAATCGTGATGCTGAGGATTTGTTGCGGTGCGCAGCGGAGGGGAATTTGCCAGAGGGGCAGTATTTGCTAGGCAGGCTGATTCTGAACCGGATTGCGGCAGAGGATGAACCGCATCGCTATGAAGGGCTGGCGTGGCTGGCGCTGGCAGCTAGGGCCGGGTTTGGACCGGCAGCGCGGCGATGGGAGATGCTGGCTCAAGAGTTGCCCTTTGAAGACCTCGAGCGGGTCGAACAAACGACGAAGAAGCTACCCTTGCGCGGCTGAATTTCGCCTTTTCTTCGCATATTGTACTTGCAGTTCAACTGGAGTACGTGCATTTCGACCCCAGAATGCAGCCATTCAACGAAGAGTTGATGCCTTCTTAAATCGTTTCCATTAATCTCGCATTATTATGAGTGGGCCAACCCACCAAACCATTGCGACTCTATAAGGGAGACTATGTCTAAATCTGTCAAGTTTGTCGAAAAGGCTGCATCGCTTGCTGCGAACGCCACTTGGGCTGTATTCGAAAAGCTGAATTCCATTAACCCGAATCCTTCGTTTACCCCGAAGTGGTCGGACAAGCCGTTGCTCAAGAGCTACCAGAAGACGAAGCCGCCGCTTGGCTGGCCGCGCACCACCGATTCGCTCTGCCCGAAGTGCGTACCCGACATCCGCAACAAGATCATCAACGGCGAATTGCCGGTTGAGATCCTCAAGAATCAAAAAGTTGGCGAAATCAAGGCGCAGATCATCGAGCGCGACGGCAAGATCCTGATGGTTAAGGATTGCCCCACGCACGGTCACTTTGAAGACGTGATGGCGATCGATGCCAAGTTCTTCAAGCACCTTGAAGAAGTTTTCCCTGGCCGCGACATCAAGGCCCACAACGACGAAGACCTGCACAACCATGGTTCGTCGACGATCAAGCATGGCCGCGGTTCGGTTCTGACGATCGACTTGACCAACCGCTGCAACATGATGTGCGACCCCTGCTTCATGGACGCCAACCAGGTTGGCTTCGTGCATGAACTGTCATGGGAAGACATCACGACGATGCTGGACAACGCGCTGAAGATCAAGCCGCGCCGCCAGATGTCGGTACAGTTCTCTGGTGGCGAGCCCACCATGTCGCCCTACTTCCTCGACGCAGTGCGTTACTCCCGCAAGGTGGGTTTCAACTCCGTGCAGGCCGCGACCAACGGTATCGAATTTGCCCGTTCGGTGGAATTCTCGAAGCAGGCTGCTGAAGCCGGTTTGCGCTATGTGTACCTTCAGTTTGACGGTATCGGCAACGCCGCCAACTCGCACCGCGCCGTAGGCAACCTGTTTGACGTGAAGATGCGTGCGATCGAAAATTGCTGGTCGAACGGTATCGATATCGTTCCTGTAACGACGATCATCAACGGCATCAACAACGAGCAGGTAGGCCGTATTGTTGAGTTTGCTCTCGACAACCCGAAGAAGATTCCGTTCCTCAGCTTCCAGCCTGTATCGTTTACCGGCCGTGACGAAGAAGTTACCCCCGAGCGCCGTGAAGCACAGCGTTATACGTTGTCGCACCTCGCCCACGATGTGAAGGGCCAGACCGGCATCGGCGTGCCTGAGCGTGACTGGTTCCCGATCTCGTTCATGAGCACCTTCTCTGACTTTGCTGACCTCGTGCACGGACCGAATGCCGACTGGGGCCAGCTCTCCTGCGGCTGCCACCCGAACTGCGGCATCGGTATGGCCGTCATGGTGGACAAGGAAACCAAGGAAGCAGCGCCTGTTACCGCCTTCCTCAATGCAGCACAGTTCTCTAAGGACGTTGCGAAGTTGAACGACGCAGCCCGCTCGAAGTTCTGGTCGCTCTTTGGTGTGGCGATTGCCCTGATTCGCAACTACGATCCCTACAAGGC
>JAPKYY010000367.1 GCA_026394095.1 Acidobacteriota bacterium
ACCGGCACCTTCTACGGCTACTTCTTCAGCGTCTTTGACCGCCACGCCACCGGAGGCCACCTCGAACTCCACAAACTCCTCGCCTCACCCCACGTTGATTACCTCAGCGCCCCGCAATCCTACGGCCCTGCCTATCGCGACCCAGGCTCTTGCGGCATCACCCGCGCCCTCATCGAAACCATCCGCCTCAACGGCAAGCTCTTCCTCGACGAGATGGATCAAACCCCGTCCTGGAAGTGGCGCAACGACGTCGACTCCGCTTTTGAGTTAACCAACCTGAGCGAAGACATTGCCCTGATCCGGCGCAACATCCTCGAAGGCTACACCCGTGGCGCAGGCCACTGGTATTACGATTTCGGCCCCGCCAACAACTCCGGCTGGTGGGCTGACAAGCGCCTCATGGCCGAGATCGATCAGCTCCACAAAGTCTTAAACAAATACCACCAGCGCAAATACGAGCCAGCCGGCGACGTGCTCGCCGTCTTCGATACCGAGGTCTTCTACTACACCGGTTCTATCCAGGGCACAGACCCGCTAACCGATCCGCTAGCCGTAAACCGCACCATCACCAGCCTCTACAAATCCAGCGTCGCCATCGAAACGATCCATCTCAACGACCTCGACAAGATCGACCTCACCCGCTTCAAGGTGATCCTCTTTGGCAATACCTGGCACATGACCGCCGCCCATCGCACCTTCATCAAAACAAAAGTCATAAGCAAAGACCGCCACGTCATCTTCCAGGGCCTCCCCGGCTACATCGACGGCAAAACGCTCTCCATCGATTACTCAAAAGAAGTCACCGGCCTCAACCTCGAACCCACCACAGACGCCAAATTCCAACCCGCCCTCAAAGCGACATCAACTCAGTCCAACGTCCTTTTCTTCACCACCCCGCCCACAGACTGGCGTCCGATTCTCAAGCAAACCGCTGCCCACGCCTACACAGATCACGACGACATTGTCCACGCTGGCGGCGGCCTTCTACTGCTCCACACCAAATCCGGCGGCCCCCGCGAGATCCGCCTCCGCAACGGCAAAACCATCCAGACTACATTGCCAGCCAACCACTCTTTGCTACTCGATGCAGAGACAGGTGAGAAGCTCCTCTAATATAATTAGCAAGCTCTATGCGTCTGCTGTTAGTTCCGTTTCTACTAAGTAATCTGCTCGCCCAAGACTGTCGACTCAATCTCTTCACTCCAGCCCAACCGCCCTTCAAGATTGAAGAAGGCGAGCGTGCCCTGGAATCCCAAACGCTGCAAACCGCCGTCTTCGCAGTCTCGCCCAACCAGATCCCCCACTTCTTCGACACCGCATCGCGCATCCGGCGCATCGACCCGAGCGGCCGCATGGTCACCGTTGCCGGCGATGGCAACAGAGGTCTTACCGTCACACCCGGCCCGGCAAATCAGGCCCTCCCAGTCATCTCACAACTCCTCTTCTCTCCCTCTGGCGTGCTCCACTTTGTAGCCGTCGGCCGCGTCTTCCAGATCACCAATGGCATCATCGAACCCGTCGCCGGCTCCGGCCGTCCTGGCTTCAACGGAGAATCCGGCCCAGCCACAGAGATCAATCTCGGCACCATCGTCAACGCAACATTCACCCGCTCCGGCGACCTGCTGATCATAGACAACTTCAACCGCCTCCGCCAGCTCTTTCCCGACAAAACACTCCGTACCATCGCTGGCTCGACGCGAGTCGCCGCAGCCGCCGGCCTCACCGGTGACGAGGGCCCAGCCACAGCCGCGGCCCTGTCCAACCCACGTCAGGTCATCGCCTTCCCCAACGGCAACATCTGGCTACGCGATCTGGGCGGCCGCCACATCCGCCTCATCACCCCCGACGGCAACATCGATACTGTCAACACCAACTTCGACACCACTATCAACATCATCCTCCTGGCCGACGGTACACCCTCCGCGGCCACGGCCAACCGCGTCTTCCCCATCCGTCCTGATGGCAATATCGAAACCGGCGCCGCCCCCTACCCTCCCTTCACCGGCACACCCCGCGCCATCGCCTCCAACGGCGACCTTTATTACGAAGGCTCAGCCCGTCCAGAACAACGCAACCCCCTCGTCCGTATGACTAACCGGGTCCCCACCGTAATTGCCGGTGCCCCCGTAGCCGCAACAGTAGACGGCCAAGCCCCACCCTTTGCTGCCTTCTATGCCCGCAATAACTCAATCCTCTACAGCGCAAACCTCGGCGGCAAATCAGGCATCCTTGAAGCCCGCCCCGGCCAAACCCCTCGCTTCATCGTAGGCGGTGGCGACGACATCGGCGACGCCGAAGGCAAAACCGCAACCAGCCTCTCCCTCTTCGGCATTCAAACCTTCACCATCGACAATGAAGGCCGCATCATCATCGCCGACGCCAACCGCCGCCGCATCCTTGTAGTCGCCTCAGACGGCAAAGTCTCAAACCTCAAAACCTCCGACGGCCAGCCCGTCATCTTCGCCCCTCTAGGAGCCTTCTCCACACTCCAGCGCATCGTTGCTGACGCCGCTGGCAACCTCTACTGGAATGCTGCCGCCTATACCCCAACCGGCGGTGTCCTCACTGTAGAACTCGCCGTCTACACCAAAGCCACTTCCACAATCAGCACGCTGATCGTCCCTGGCCTCAGCGCCCTCACAAGACTCGAAAACGGCACGGCCGTCGCCCTCGCCGGCAACAGTGCCACATTTCGCAACGCCACCGTCCTCACTCCATCAGCCCTGACAACCACCCACAAAAACCTGCGCTTCCTGCCGCTCACTTCGCTCACCGATTCCTACTTCGTAGCAGCAGGCCGCCTCTTCCGGGGCGAACCGGGCCAACTCGAATACTTCGACATCACCCCAGCCCCAGACTTCGTCGTCTCCGGCAACAATCAGGTTTTCGTTCACTTAACCGACGGCGGTTTCTACCGGCTGGAAAACCCCAATGCCTGCCAGTGGCAACCCCAGCCCAAAATCAACGCAGTCACCAACGCCGCCAGCTACGGCTTCCTCAATACTGTCTCGCCGCGCTCCCTGCTCACCATCTTCGGCACCGGCCTCGGCCCCGCGGAGGGTCAGGGCCTCATCCTCGACGGCGCGCTGCGCGCAGGTGGCCAACCCGCTCCATACCCTGCCCTCCTCTTGGGCAACTTCTCGGGCACCATCCCGCAATCCGCCCTTACAGGAACCACTCTTCCCGTGATCTACTCCAATGATTCGCAAGTCAGCGTAGCCGCACCGGTCACCACCGCAGCAACCCTGCAGCTCTACTTTTCCTGGCAAGGCCTCACCCTGATCCACCCTGTCACCATCCGCAGCCTTACCGCCACCCCGGGCCTCTTTAACGCTTACACCCAGCCAGACCCACAACGCCTGACACTCTACGCCACAGGCCTCGGCGCACTCGATGGCAACCCCGCCCTCGGCGACTTCCTCCCCACCAACACTATCTACAGAACCACAAGCCCCGTCACCGCAACCATCGATGGCATCGATGCTGAAGTCGAATTCGCGGGCGGCGCACCAGGCCAGATTGGTGGCCTCTACCAGATCAATCTAAAGCTCCCCGAGGCCGTCGGCCCCGGCCAGCACACCGTCGCAATTTCTGTCGCCGGCCAAAGGTCATCGCCGCTCGCGGTAACGCTTCGTTAAAACTCCAACCGCATCGTCACCTGCAATTGCCGCGGCCGGATTCCAAAGCCTGCGTAGGAGGACGAAAGACTCGATATCCCATCCGCCCCCGGTGTCACCAGTCCCTGCACATTGAACACGTTAAACATGTCCACATTGAAGCGAAGCCGCCGCCGGCCCTGCTCATCAAAGTTGAAATACTTCATCAGCGATGAATCCATCGTCCAGTTAAACGGCCCCAGCTTCGATTGATTCCTCCACGGATGCAATCCCGTATCGTAATTCACTCGCACCACTCCGCCCGTCTGCAGTGGCAAATACACGACGTTCGTATCGTAATCGGCATTATTCGGGTCTGTCGGCTTGCCGCCTTTCGGCCACGGATTGATCGGCTTCTGCGCCGGTTTGTAGTTCTCAGGCAAACCAAAAACACCATTCCGCATACCAGCAGCATTCCGGCTGTTAATGAACCGCTCCGAGATATAGCCGTTAAACCAGAGATGCCCTTCGATACAACGCTCATCAGCCGCAGTCCGCGCCGAATCTGGTGTCGCACGGCAATCAAGAATCTTCAACTTGTTTCGGTAAACCTCAAACTCACCCATCTCACCCCAATTCCCCGTAGGCATGGAATACCAACTACTAACCACCGTCCCGGTGCCCCAAAGCTTCCACCCGCCAACCACGGTATTCGTCAACCCTCTGGCATTACGTAAAAAAGGCTTGCCTTTGCCAAAGGGTAGATCATAGCTCCAGTTCCAGCGGATCCTGTGCTTCGGCACACCCGTATCCCGGTCATAAAACAGAAAGCGATTCAGCTCCTTCAAGTCGCTAGGCACCGTGCCAGGCAGGTAAGCGTTTGTTGCAGAAGATTGATCATCACGAAACGAATTGCCAGCCAGCCGCAACGAATTTGTCAAAGTATAGAAGGCTTGAAAACCAAGCCCATTACGAAGCCGCCTCTCGATTTCTACGGCCCATGTAGAGGAATTGATAAAGCCCGTCCGCTGCAGGATTCGAATGTCGGTATAGGCATTCTGGTCAAAGGGCCGCCGCAACACACTGGAGAATTCACCCGTCGGAGTTGCTCTCCCAGTCGTCAAATACCAGATGTAATCATTCGCTTGCGGGTTGATGTTGAAGAGCTGATCGGTATTCACTCCGTGCTTGCCCTTATAGGTGAATCGCAATACCGTCGAAGCGTCCAGTTGCTTCTCCAGCGCGAGATTCCATTCATGAATCCGCAA
>JAPKYY010001011.1 GCA_026394095.1 Acidobacteriota bacterium
GCAGAATCGATGTACGGATATAGTTCTCGTCTACCGTAAACGCTTTACCATCTATCATCTTATGCTGGGTGCTGTAAATGCCCTTCCAGCTTGGACCCTGACCCTTGCTCCCATCGATGGAGTGGCAAGTAGAGCAGCCAAGGTTCACATAGAGGCTAGCTCCTAATTTTTCCGGAGGCATGCCCTTTTCTTCAGGATCTCCCTCTTCGAGGAATTTTTCGTAATCCTGTTGAGAGACAACCTTCACAACGGCTTTCATCTCAGAGTGGCCCTTGCCACAATACTCAGTACAGGGGATCACATAGTCCCCGACTGCTGTGGCTTGGAACCACGTTTCGGTATACCGGTTTGGCAAGACATCGGCCTTGACCCGGAATGCGGGGACGTAAAAAGCGTGCAGCACATCTTCCGAGTGCATGATTACACGTACAGGCTTGTTCACTGGCACCCAGAGTTTGCCGATTGCAACAGAGCCATCAGGATATCCGAAGGTCCAAATCCATTTTTTTGCCGTAACCTGAATTTCCATGGCGCCATCCGGAGCAACCGCAGCCTGCATGTAGGTGTTGAATCCCCAGAAGAAGACAACCATACAGAGGATCAACGGAAGAATGGTCCACGTCAGTTCCAGTGAAGTGCTGTGTTCAATGTGCGCTGTTTTCTGGTTCGCCGAGCGGCGTTTGTACTGGATGCAGAATCCAATCGAGACCACTGCGATCAACAGAAAGAACAGAATGTTCAACCAGAGAATGAACATAAACAGATCGTCAACGCCTTCGGCTTTTATGCTCGATGCGTTGGGAAGGAATAGATTTCTTAGCCAGGTATTCATTAAGGATGACTCTCACTCGTCGGAATAACCGGTATCAGCGGAGTGCTGCTGCTGATACGTGTTTGTCGCGTCAAATATTCGTACCGCCAGTTGCGGTACAGGAATGCTCCCAATATCAAAACCACCAATAAACCGCCGAGACGCATGACGTTGGTGGCAAACAGCACATACGACTTTGCACTTGGGTCGTAGTGAAAACACATCAGCATGATTTTCTCAAAGCTGACGCCAAACTTGTTGTCGGAAGCTTCGGTTAAAGCGAGCCGAAGATCCCGTTCTTTAAACTTAATCCCGTAGAGGTAGCGCGAAACCATCCCCTTCGGTGTTAAAACCATGATGGCTGCACTGTGGGCATATTGCTGCTGTGCAGGATCATAGTTGTATTTGAATCCTACTTGGGCTGCAAGCTTTTTTACGTTACCCGAGTGGTCTACCAAGAAGTGCCAACCACCCGACACCGGACGGTCGAAGTTGCTCATATAGGCCGACTTCTTTTCCTCTGCCATTTCTGAGGTTTCTGTAGGATCAATCGAAATCGTCACGACATCGAATTCTTTGCCCGGAGACCAGGCCAATTCCTTCAGTACATTCACCTGCGCATTGAGCGTCAGATTGCAAAGCATCGGGCAACGGTAGTAAACCAGATTGAGGATCACCGGCCGGCCGCTTGAAAAATATTCTCCGAGTTTGCGTACTTTGCCACCTTCAGCAACAAAGGTCAGATCAAGATCTACCGTTTTCCCAAGTTGCTCTTCGATTCCGACGCCATTCATTTCACGGGGAAGGGAAGTTTTGTGGTCTTCAAGAGCGCGTGCCCTTTCAGCCGCATTCTTGGGCATCCCAATCACTTCGTTCTGCCCAAGCAGAATCGCCGGTGCCAATACGATGGCTGCCGCGAGACTGATTTGGGTGAGAACGAGCTTCATTGTGGATTACTTCTTTTCGGTCTTGGCCGCCGGGGCCGCATCTGCAGGAGGGGCAACTGCTGCCGGAGTTTTCCCTAATGCCTTATCGATGACTGCCTGAAGCCCTGGATCTACTTCATAGGGCTTAACTGCAGAATTTGTTCCTGCATAGAAGGATTTGCCGGCATTGGCTTCCTGAATCAACAGATCCATCGACCGTTCAATCGGCAATTGCACGCTGCCTTTGGCTTTATCGATGAATTTGTACTGGGTCAAGCGTTGGGTCTCATAGGCACGAACATCTTTATATTCCTGCCAGATGGGGATTTCCATTTCCATGTGGTGGGTATATTCCAACTGACCCACATACCAGTAGTAGACCGCATAACAAGTCGCAACAATCGTGAATACGATGACGACAGTCAGCGCACCAATCTTCAGTGCATTGGGTTCGCTTCGCTCATAACCGACGATGAGTGCTTCTTCGGGAGTGAGAGCTTTGATGGGGTTTGCTTCAGACATGGTTCTCAATTCTCCTAGACTTGGTGATGCGCAAGGGCTTGGTAGAGGCGGACATCGCCGACAGGAACAATGGCATGCTGTTTCAGACGGTTCCAGAAGAAGAAGCCGTAGAAGCTGGCAATTGCGATCGGTGCCGTGATATCCATCCAGTGCGGCGCAAAGCCGGTGGGATGCAGGGTAGGCATGACGTTCCAGTGGATATCAAGGTAATCCATCAAGAGAAGCCATACTGCCATAAAGGCGAGTGTATTCAGGTTGCGCTTCGTCTTCCGGGTGATCAGGAAGAAGAGCGGGAAGAGGAAGTGGCCGAAGACGATAAACTTCGAAACCGACAACCAGCTGCCGATGAAGCGATGCTTGAACCAAATCGTTTCTTCGGGGATATTGGCGTACCAGTAAAGCATGTATTGGCTGAAGCTGACGTAGGTCCAGAAGACCGTGATCGCGAACATCCACTTGCCGAGGTCATGATAATGCTCAAGTGTAATCGAGTTCTTCAGGACACCAGCGCGGCGGAAGCCGAGCGAGATCAGCACCAGGGTGCACATAGAGGCTAAGCCGCCACCGGCGTAAATGTAGATGCCGTACATGGTTGAGAACCAGTGCGGGTCAAGACTCATCAGCCAGTCGAATGCAGCAAAGCTGGTGGCAAGGAAGACGAGCAACATGCCAGGAGCCGCGTAGCGCGAATTCGAGTGCATGTGCTGGATGTTCTTGTCCTTGTCCATCGCCGTGGAATTGCGGTAGACGCCCCAGGCGAAGAATGTCCAGATGGCGAAGTAGATCACAGCGCGAATCATGAAGAATTGCGGATTGAGCCAGACTGCCTTGCCCTGAAGGATGGCGTCATGTGCAACCGCTTCCGGGTGTGACCAGTGATAAAGGTCATGGATTCCCAGGGCAACCGGGATAAACAGGATGATGCCGTAGGGAAGCGTTGCTGCCAGCGTTTCGGCGAAGCGGCGAACGGTAACGTTCCAGGCTGCGCCGGCAAGATAGCCAGCCAACAAGAAGAACAGCGCACCGAGAAGGATGCGGGTTCCCCACATGAAACCAGCCAGATAGCTGTGGAAAAATTGCTTTTGATCGATGAAGAAACCGGCGCCAGTGGCAACGGCGCTCAACAGGAATACGAACAGGATGATATTGCGGACTCGTGCCCACAGACCTGCGTCCAGATTGAAATTGTCGAGTTCGGCGTGATGGGAATGTGCTGCCATATGCTTTCTCTTTCCTATGCCGCCTTAGCGGAGATCCGCCCGCAATTCAGCGGGTACTTCTTCAATGGTTCCGCGGTCACTTCGTTGCAGGGCACGAACGTAGGCAACAATTGCCCAACGGTCCGCCTCGACAACCTGGAACCGGTAACCATGCATCGTACGGCGTCCATTTGAAATGACGTCGTAGATTTCGCCATCCGGCATGGCAACAACCCGATCTTCATGAAGATTGGTGGGAAGCCAGAGGGATCGCTTTGCCACCACACCCTGTCCAGAACCAGTGCGGTCGTGGCAGGGGGAGCAATAAGTGTTGAATTTGGTTTGGCCCGTCTTGAGCAAGGCTGCGTCGATCTTGACTGGGAGCTTACCCAGGTATTGACCGTTGACGATACCGCGGAATGCTGCATCATCTTCTTTGAGATGGCCAACAGCTACCGTGCCAACAACCGGCATACGATTCGAGCGATCGTCGGCAAAGAGGCCTTTGCCCCGGTACAGGCTCTGTGCCTTGTACTTTTCGTGACGATCCATGTCGTCGAAGATTTCAATCGGCCTGCTACGGGTGGGAAAGTTGGCGCAGCCGCTCAAGCCAATCACAATCAGGGACAGTCCCAACAAACTAAAGATTCTCATGGTTGGTTATTTCTCCACGACTTCAGCGCTGGTTGCGCCCAGGCTGAGAAGCAATTGACGGGTTTCGACGGCTGAGAATTTCGGATCGCTCTTTTCTACTACAAGCAAAAAGCCGTCGTCGGTGGCACGACCGAACTTCGAGAAGTGCATCGTCGGATGAAAGAAGCGAGGCAGACCATTTAAGGCGAACATGCCGAAAACGCAGGCGAATGCCGAGAACAGAACACTCAATTCAAATATGATTGGCATCGCGAATTCAAAGGCAAAGTAGGGCTTACCGGCGATCACAAGCGGATAATCCACTGCGCCCGTCCACCACTGCAAAAGAATTGCAGTCATGGTTCCCGTCAGACCAATACAAATTACGATATAGCCGAGAATGGAGCGAGGAATTCCAATAGCCGCTTCAATGCCGTGAACCGGGAATGGCGTCATCGCATCGAGCTTGGTATAGCCATGCTTATGGTGGATAGCTTCGCCAGCCTTCAGCAGCGCTTCTTCGTCTTCAAATTCTGCAACAACACCCCACAATTGCTTGGGTGCGTTCGGGTCGAACATTTCTTTTAAACCCTGGGTATCGAGGATCGCCATCGCTACACCACCACCTTCATAATTTCATCGCGCTTGGCTGCCATTTGCGCTTCGACATGTTCAGGCAGATTGCGATGTTTGTCACCCGCGATTACGCCCTTGATTTCTGAGATCGCAATGATCGGAACGAACCGGGCAAAGAGCAGGAAGAGCGTCATGAACAGGCCGAATGTGCCGACAAAGGTAAGGATGTCGACATAGGTCGGCCGGAAATAACCCCAGCTGGAGGGCAGGAAGTCGCGGTGCAAGCTGGTGGCGATGATGACGAAGCGCTCAAACCACATACCGATGTTCACCACAATCGACATGACAAACATGAACGGCACGCTGCGGCGCAGGGTCTTGGACCAGTAGAACTGCGGGCTGAGCACGTTGCAGGTCATCATCGTCCAGTACGCCCACCAATACGGCCCAAAGGCCCGATTAAAGAACGTGAAGCGCTCATACGGGTTGCCCGAGTACCAGGCGATGAAGAACTCCGT
>JAPKYY010000626.1 GCA_026394095.1 Acidobacteriota bacterium
GGTGACTTCCTTGCCTGCGATATCGCCCGCCACTTCTTTGATTCCAACATGGATCTGAAGAAGTTCGGGAGCAAAGAAATTCCTTCCTCGGTATACCGGAATGGAGAGGGAGCGGTTGTGCGCAGCACGGCAGCACCCCGCCACTTCGATATCGATGAAATCCCGTCGGCATGGCTTACTGGGATTCAGGATGAGTTCTTTGACGGCAAACTCGCGCCCATGATTGAAACCAATCGTGGCTGCCCGTTCACCTGCACATTCTGCGTACAAGGCACGAGCTGGTATACGAAAGTTCATAACTTCTCAGTGGAGCGGGTTAAGGAAGAAATCCACTACATCGCAAAGAAGATCAAAGAGCTATCCCCGAAGATGGGCACCCTTCGCATTGCCGACTCCAACTACGGCATGTTTGAGCGTGACATTGAAATCTCCGGCTACATCGGTGAGATGCAGCGGCAATACGCCTGGCCGACATTTATCGATGCGACCACTGGCAAGAACCGTGCCGACCGCATCATCAAATCGGTCGAACAGGTTGGCGGAGCGCTGGTGCTGTATCAAGCTGTGCAGTCTCTCGACGAAGACGTGTTGCGCAAGGTAAAACGGCAGACCATCAAGCTGGATGCTTACAAGCAGCTGGAAGTTCACATGCGTGGCCGCGGTCTGAAGGCAGTCTCCGACTTGATCCTTGGGCTTCCGGGAGAATCCCTGCAGAGCCACCTGCGTGGCCTGCAGACCTTGCTGGATAGCAACATCAACCAGATGCACAACTTCCAGGCCATGATGCTGAAGGGTTCTGAGATGGAAACCATCGCATCTCGCGAACAGTTCAAATTCGGGACCAAGTTCCGCATTCTTCCCAAGAACTCAGGCATCTATGAATCGGAAAAGGTATTTGATACCGAAGAGATTATCGTCTCAACCGATACCCTGCCCTTTGAGGACTATCTCACCTGCCGTAAGCTCCATATGATGTCGAGCGTGTTTTGGAACGACGGTTGGTTTGAACCTGTCGTACGATTCTCGCGCGAGTGGGGTATCAAAAACTCTGAGTGGTGGGGTGCTATGTTGCCCGCCATGGAGAATGGCAAGCCTGCGGTTCGCGAATTTTTGGATAGCTTTGTGGCAGAAACCTGCAACGAGCTTTTCGATAGCCGCGAAGAGTGTATTGCTTACTACCAAATCGACGAAAACTTCCGCCGCCTGCAAGCAGGCGAAATTGGCGACAACCTGATGTACCGGTATCGCGCAATCGCTTCATTCCATCTCTGGGATGAGATTTGTGAACTGGCCATGGAAGCCACCAAGAAGTTGCTCGTGGAACGGGGAATCGATCAGCAGATCCCGAACTTCGATCAATTCTGGGACGATTTCACTACCTTCATCCATCACCAGCATGCGGCTGGAAAGGAAGTCGACCAGATTCTGACCAATAGTTCCGCTGTTTTGGCCTACGACATCCCAGCGTGGCTGGCAGCAGACGATTACAAGAATCCGGCCAACTACCAGTTGCCCGCACCGGAATTGTTCGAGTTCAACTATTCCGAAGAGGGACTGCGAGAAATGGAAGCGGCACTCAGCACCTGGTCAACCAAGGTGAAGGGGCTTTCCAAGCTCGTAACCCGCATCAAGTTGGATTGGCAGGTTCGCACATGTACGCGTGAAGGTGTTTCTGAAACCAGCCTGGTTGGCTCGGTCTAGGAGGAAACCCCACTGCCACGCGTTTCAATTACAGCCTCCGGAGTCGTCGTAACCGGCTCCGGGGGCTTTATCGGTTCAAGGCTTATGGATTCTATCGAGGAGAAGTCGAATGTTCGACATTTCCCGGCAGATGTTTGTGATCTGGCTGCAATCGCAGAACAGGTTCCGACTGAAGGCTTCCCTACCCTGCTGCATATGGCTGCAGCAGGGACCGTCATAACGCCTCTAAATGCGATACCACGGATGTTTGAGGTAACCATTGGCGGAATGCGAAGAGGTTCGTCCCATCAGCACTTATGGTCTCTCGAAGGCCGCTGCAGAGAGAACCTTACACCAATGGGCTGAGCAGTCAGGCAAGACTGGAATCGCGTTGCGGTTTGGCAATGTCATTGGTTGGGGCTGTGCCGGGCTGATCACCTATCTGGTGCGCCACGCTTTCCGCTACCCCGATGGCAGCGTGCCGGCCAGCATGAGGGGTGAAGGCAAAGTGTTTCGCGACTATGTTCCGGTGAGTCATGTGGTTAAAGTGCTGGAGAAGTCCCCGTCAGTGAAGGTCGCACCGGGCAAAAGTCATGTGTTCAACGTAGGTACAGGCCGAACGATGAGCAACGGAGAAGTAGCCGTTGTAGTAAAAGAGTGGCTGGCGACTCAAGGCTACCAACTGAATATCACGTATACTCCGGAACCCGCCTTCGGTGAATCCTGGTATGCGGGATTGAGAACGGAGTCGATGGAAGAGGCATTTGAGGTGGATCCGCCACCGGTCGAAGCAGTACATGATGCTGTTCGAGACGGGGCGGAATCGTTTCTGGAAGGCCTCAAAAAGGGCTCTGCTTAGTACCCACCCCGTCAAGTACTGTGAGTACTACAACTATTTTCCCTGAAAGGGGGGGATAGCTCTTGAAGGACTGGAACTTTTGAGTTAGACTTGACAAAGCTGTTAATTGATATTGGAGGGTTTGTGAAATTTAAAGTAATTCTGTTTTCTGCGCTAGCTGGTCTTCTCAGCCTAGCCCCTGCCCAAGCCGCAGTGTTGTATACCGCTGCAGCAGGGTCGACTACCGCTTCACTAGTAACGAATACTACCGACTTTAACGTATTGGATGTACGTGGATCTGGCGCGGGCTTCCTGAGCAATTCTGAAGTTGCTTTTCTTGTTGATTCCCAAAATGGTACGGACCCCAATTTTCAGACTTTGGCGTTTGGAAACCTGGTTCTGACTGCGCTTTCCGCCGGGCCGAACTTTGGATCTCTGACCTTTGGTGCCTTTACGTTGGGTGCTAACACTCTCGCAGTTGAAGTAGTGGGCGCCAACATTCAGGATACAAATGGTGGATTATCGCCAATCATTGGCGGGCCCTTCATCGCCAATTTCGCCCTCCGCTCTTTGAATACGTTCGGCCAGGAGGGTTCTGGTCTGTTTCTGGCACAGTATGACTTGATCAATATCTCAACGATTCCGGCCAATGAAGCAATTCCCGAGCCTTCAACCTGGGTTATGATCGGCTGTGCTGTTCCTGGCATTCTGGTCTATGCCCGCCGCCGTCGCAGCTAAGTTAAATCCAACAAAAAAACAAAAGAGAACTCCTCAGGGAGTTCTCTTTTTTTTTGCTTCAAGACGAAATCTAAGACAACTGTTGCGAAGGTAAATTGCAGGCACCAGTCTATGCCAGAGGCTCATTCAATCGATCTCATCAATCCGTCCTCGATCATGAGGATCCGGTCGGCAGCGTGTGCGAGGCGTTCGTCGTGCGTCACCATGACGAAGGCAATGCCGATCTCGGCGCTCATTTGACGCATGAGTTGAAAGACTTCCTCGCCGGAGTGGCTATCGAGGTTACCGGTGGGCTCGTCGGCTAGTACTATCCTGGGCCGATTGGCGAGAGCCCGAACAATCGCGCAACGCTGATTTTCTCCACCACTCATTGTGTCTGGAGATTTGTGGAGTTGCCCGCCCAGGCCAACTCGCACGAGCAGGCCATGGATCCACTCCACTTCTTCTTGAGTTGCGGAGCCTTTGCGAATGATGATTGGAAGCACGGCGTTCTCAAGACAAGTCAACTCTTCGAGCAGGAAATGGGCTTGAAAAACAAAGCCCACAACCTCACTGCGAAGAACCGCAAGGCCATCATCGGTTAGGGTTGAGATATCGACGCCATCGATCTTTACCAGACCTTCTGAGGGAACATCGAGGGCTCCGAGAATGTTGAGCAGCGTGGACTTTCCGCTGCCCGACTGTCCAATGATGGACACGAATTCCCCGGCGACGACACGCAGATCAATTCCAAAGAGTACCGGAGTGGGAAGCTTCCCCTGATAGGTCTTCTTTAGTCCGACGGTTTCAATCACCAACTTGCCGGGCAAGGCAATCATCGCATCGCATCCACGGGGTTCATCTTCGCTGCACTACGTGCCGGGAGAAGTGCTGCCAGAAGGGTTGCCAAAGTGGCGGCACCCATTGCAGCCAGAATATAGAGCGGGTCCAGCATCAGTGGGAATAGTGATTCCGGGACTCCACCGACCCGGGTTACCGCTTGCTTGGGCAGGCTGAGCAGGTAGACAACTGCTATTCCGGCAATGGCTCCCATCACGCTGCCGGCGACGGCGATGCCGAGCCCTTCCAGCAGGAAGACCAGGAGGATTTGATTCTTGCGGGCACCGATGCTCTTCAGGATGCCAATCTGCTTGGCTTTGCGTTGGACGGAAACGATCAGAACTGAAGCGATCGCAAAAGAGGAAGCAATTAGCGTAAAGCCAGAAATGAGGTAGGCGGAAGCCGCCTGCGCCTGGAGAGAAGTAACAAAGTTCGGGAATTCGCTCGACCAGGACTTGGCTTCGCAATCGAGCAGTACGGCCAGCCGTTCTGCCACAGCATCCGCGCCGTAGATGTCATACACCTTGACGTAGACGACATTCACCGAATTACCGATGCCGAGCATGCTTTGCCCTGTGCGCAGGGTAACGTAGGCACTGCCTCTGCCCTGGCCTTTGGAATAGATGCCAGCAATTCGAGGCGGCTCGGGTATACCCGAAATTGAGGTGATGCGAATTCGGTCTCCGACACCTACATTGAGATCCTTTGCCAGCTCATAATCAATGACAACTTCGTCGGCTGCGAGCCCGATATAGTGCCCAGCGATCAGGTTCCTGGTTACCGGTGTGATTAACTCCTGCTGTGCGGGATCAGCGCCTGTAAGCGAGACGCCTACGGGGTTGGCACCTTTTGAGGCGAAGCCCTGGCCTGCGACTGCGGGACTTACTGTTCGTACGTTGGGGATGGTGTCGGCAATAGACAGGACCGTGCGCCAGTCGTCAATGTTTTTGCGTTGAGGGGCCTGCATTTCAGACCGCGAAGAAGTGGGGCCTGGACGGCTGCCCGGGAGGTCAGCATAGGGGATGGGTTTTCCTTCTGGCACCTGCACGGTGACGTGTGGGATGGCGTCGGTTAGCAATGCTGTGAATTTGCGCTGGAGGCCGAAGATCAAGCCCATGATGAAAATGACGATGATCACGCCGGATGCTACAGCTGCGATCGTAAGCCAGGTTTGCCCGCCGCCGGAACGAAGATGCCGCCAGGCGAGTTGGCCTTCAAATCGGATTTGACGGGGCAAGAAGGTTGTGATAGTCATGGTTGTGAGCTAGTTTTTGATCCGCACAATCTCGCCGCTTTGTATCTTCAGAGGATTCACAATCACGAGGTCTGAGGCTTCAAGGCCAGCCATCACCGGAATGCCATTGCCGGTGGGAGGGCGTGTCAGCACGATCTTTTCAATGGCCCGATCGCCATCAACAACAAGAGCGACGGTGCGCTCGCCCGACTTTCTAAGCGCTGTGGCAGGCACCAGCAAACGCTTAGCTGCCTGATTGGTTACAAGGTTGACGTTCAGCGTCTGGCCAGACTTAAGCCAGGCAGGCGGAGAAAGAGGCTCTAACTTGACCGAGACGGTTCCGCGAATCTTGTTCACAGATGGAGAGATTTCCTTCAATCTGCCTTCGAAAGATTCACCGGGGAATGCCGCTGCCGACAGCAGAGCCTTTTGTCCCACCGAAAGGTCGGCGAGGTTGCTTTCGTCGAGATCGATGCGAATTTCGAGTTCGTCGCTCACCAGATTGAAGAGGCCAAAGGCATCGACGTTCTGGCCTACTTCAACATTGACGGCAGTGATGGTGCCCGAATAGGGCGCAATCACTGTTGCCTCT
>JAPKYY010000519.1 GCA_026394095.1 Acidobacteriota bacterium
TGCAGGCCAACCTGCTGCGCATGAAACGATCCGGCGACAAGCTCACAAGTTCCCCGCCCGGCTTTGGCGGCCGTATGAGCCAAAGTATCTGGCCCAGCCTTCTGCGCGATTTGAACGACGAACCGGGCTTTGAGAAATCCCTCGCCCAACCTGAGCTCTTCGCCTACCTCGAAGGCATTCTCGCCGGTGGCAAGAATGTCTGGCGCGACAAGATCGACGAGTGGAAGCTCCTCGCGGCCAACCCATACATCGTCGCGGCCAAAGCCTCAAGCGAAGTGCTTGAAGCCGAAGACATCGCCCTCAAAGCACGTCTGGCTGCAGAAGCCACCCGCCTGAAGCAGCATTACGGCGTCGACACAGAAGAGCAGGCGATCGAACGCTACAAGCAAGACTACGATGCTGCTACCGCCGAGCTAGAGCGAGTGCAAAGTATGGACACGCCGGCCCGCTTCATTGACCACCCTCCGATGACGCTCGACGATCAGCTTGACTATGAAGTGAAGACGATCGCAGGACAGGTCCCTCTGGTTACGGGTAAGTTTTCGGGCATGAATAGCGCCACGATTGGGCTTGCCCTGAACGCTCGCGAGCTCTCCGGCCGTCAGCTCATCTTCGCCTCCATTCTGCCCTCGATGCTGAGTGGCACAGGGCTCACCAAAGACGGCAAAACCCTGAGCTACGAAGAAGCGATGCAGCAGATCCGACGCGAGATCCTTGGCGTTGGCTCATCGTTTACGTCCAACCCCACCAGCGGTCGCATAGAGCTTTCGATTACCGGAGCGGGCAACACGCTTGATGAAGCCAAGGCCGCACTCTCCTGGGTTGAGGCCACGCTCTTTGCCCCCAACTGGACCCTCGAGAACCGCAGCCGCCTCAAAGATCTCGTCGATCAAACGATCAATGCCCTGCGCAGCACCATGACGCGGAGCGAAGAGACCTGGGTCAACGGCCCGGCCAATTGCTGGACCTACCAGGACGATCCCTTCTATCTTTCGTTATCCAGCTTTCACACACAGCTCCACCATCTGCATCGACTGCGCTGGATGCTCGCTGAACCGAACAATGAAATCGCCGACTGGCTTGGCACGATCACGACCAAGGCCCAGCTCGAAGGCGAATCGAGCGACGTCGCAAAAGACCTTTTGTACATCGCCAGCGAATTCCCCGAATCCTCACAAAACGAAGACTTGCAGTACCTGGTTCGCGTAACCATCCAGGATTTGCTAACGCCGGTCGAGGGCGCCATCGCAGAACTCGACGCTGTACGCAAAACGCTGCTCAAAAAAGCAAATGCACGCATGTATTTGACCGCTTCCCCGGAGAACATCGCCGTCCTTGAGCCGATGCTTGATAGCCTCGTAGCGCGCCTTTCTGACGAGCCTGCTGCACCCAATGCTGCCAAGACGCCAAGGGCTGTAGCCAGGCGAGTCATGGCTCGCGAGAAGCTTGCAACTGAGCCGCAATACGTAGGTCTGCTCGCCCCCAATATGCAAGGTGGCGTCCACCTGCATTCGGTCAAAGCCGTAAGCCTCTTCGATCTCGATGAAGAATCGGCTCTCCAGTTCCTGGCCTTCAAGCTCTTCGGTGGCGCTGGGCCGCATGGCGTCTTCATGAAGACCTGGAGCGCGGGTCTAGCCTATTCGAACGGTCTCCGCTCGAGCGCCTTCGAAGGCCGCAGCCACTACTATGCCGAACGCACTCCAGAGCTCCCCCAGACTCTCGGCTTCGTCGTCAACGCACTGAAAACAGCTCCCCGCGACAAGTCCCTCGCCGAGTACACGCTCGCGCAAGTCTTCTCAGGCACACGCGCCGGGAGCAGCTTTGAATCCCGTACCGCAGCGATGGCTGCAGACCTCGCCGATGGACTCTCGCCAGACGCCGTCCGCGCCTTCCGCGCCAATATCCTTAAGCTGCGAGAGAAGCCCAATCTCGATGCCGAACTCTACAAACGCATGGACGCCGGTTACGCGCGAGTGCTCCCCGGCTACGGCGAAAAACAGGCTCCATCGACTGACGCCACCTACTACGTCATCGGCCCCGAGAAGCAACTGGCTGCCTGGGAGGCTTACCTCGGCGAACCCCTCTATCGCCTCTACCCCCGCGATTACTGGATAATCACGGAATGACCCGCCGATTCGCCCTTACCGCTATGGCTGCCAAAGCACAGGCCATCCTGGAGAAGACGCCGCCCAAGGCAGAACACCGCATTCCCTACGGCAGCGACCCACTGCAATTCGGCGACCTGAGATTGCCTGCCGGTAAAGGCCCTTATCCACTGGTGATCAATATCCATGGCGGCTTCTGGCGCGCGGCCTATGATCTTGAGCACAATGGCCATCTCTGTGAGGCATTGCGGCAAAAGGGCGTCGCTACCTGGTCGATCGAATATCGCCGTATTGGCAATCCTGGCGGCGCCTGGCCTGGCACTTTCGACGACGTCAAGGCTGCGGCACTGCACGTGAAAGCCCTTGCCAAACAATACCCGCTCAACCTCAAGCGCACTATCGCGATGGGCCACTCCGCTGGCGGGCACCTTGCGCTTTATCTCGGCGCAGAACTGCCGCTCATCAAGGGCGTCATCTCACTGGCTGGTGTTGCGGATCTCCGGCGAGCCTACGAACTCAAGCTCAGCAAAGAAGTCGTTAAAGACTTTCTTGGCGGCACCCCCGAACAATTTCCAGACCGCTACAAACAGGCCTCCCCGATCGAACGTCTCCCTCTCAAAAAACCAACGGTCCTTATCCAGGGTGAGAAGGACAACATTGTCCCGCCAGAGATCGCCAGGCGCTACGCAGATGCGGCCCTCAAAGCAGGCGACAAAGTAAAACTCGATCTGCTACCTGGCGGACACTTCGAACTGATCGACCCGGCCTCGACTCAGTGGGCCACTGTGGAACGCAGAGTGCTTGAGATGCTGCGGATCTCCTGAATGCTCTGCTCCAGTTCCTCATCGCTTGTATAGAAGTGCGGCGCAATCCGGATTCCGGCCCCTGGCCGATAATCGACGAGGATGTCCCGACGTAACAATTCCGCCGTCACTTCCTTGCCATTGCGCACATCAAAGATCACGACGCCGCCGCGCTGATTCGGGTCTGAGATTCCGTTGAAGGGTAGCCCGGCTTCTGCAGCCAATTCAATGAGACGCTGGGTTTGGCGCTGGCTTTTGGCGCGAATCACGGGCACGCCAATATCGCGGACAATTTCATAGCCTGACATCGCCGCATAAAGGGCTGGAATCGCAGGGGTGCCATTAAGCAAGCGTGTTGCGTCATCGGCAAATTCGATGGGGCCGGGGGTGAAGGCAAAGGGCTCTTTGTGCGCCATCCATCCTGTTGCAGCAGGCTCCAGAGTCTTGAGCAAATCCGGCCGTACATAGAGGTAGGCCGCCCCAGGCCCGCCACACAGCCACTTCACGCTTCCGCCAGTAGCAAAATCAACACCGAGCTCGCGTACGCTAAATGGCACTGTCCCGCAACTCTGGTAGGTGTCGATCATCACGAGTGCGCCCACCCGGTGCGCCTTTTCGATAATCGCGGCCACGTTCTGCAAATACGAGCTGCGGAAAGTGACATGCGAGACCGTCACCAGCAGCGTCTCTTCATCGATTGCCGCGAGTAGTTTTTCCAGCGGGACGCTGCGCCCGTCATCGGAATCCACCTCCACGACGCGAGCTCCATAACGAGGCCAGTGGTGGAAGATGTAGTGGTTCGAAGGAAAGTTCAAACTCTCGGTCACCAGCTTGTTTCGCTTGCCGCTCCAGTCGAGCGCACTCAGAATCACCTGCTGGCAGATCGAGACATTCTGATGCATCACTACGCTGCGCTTTGGCGCATCGATGATTTCGCCAATCAGATCGCCAACCGTAATCGGCATATCCCACCAGCCTTCGCTCCAGGCGCGGATCGAGCGGTTGGTCCATTCATCGGCAAACTGCGTTAGCCGCTCTCGCGTCTTGCGCGGCATTGCGCCAAGGGAATGGCTGATCATGTGGACGGTATGGGCGAGGGTCGGAAACTCTTCTCGCCACTTCAACAACGGGTCATGCACTCTTTGATCTTCCTATGAATGCATGGATCGGAAAACTCGCCCCCATGATTACCAGGACGCAAAGCGCTGGTTTGGGGCTTTGAGCCGTCAAGCTGGCAAGAAATCCTGCCGTCCCGAGG
>JAPKYY010000755.1 GCA_026394095.1 Acidobacteriota bacterium
CACTGGATGGACGTCGCCCGCTACGCCGATTCCGGCGGCTACGAATACGATCGGGACCGCGACAACGCCTGGCGCTATCGCGACTACCTCACAAATTCTTTCAACAACGACAAACCCTACGACAAGCTCCTCCTCGAGCAGCTCGCCGGAGACGAACTCTACCCCAACTCAAACGAAGCCCGCATCGCCACCGGCTTCCTCCGCCTCGGCCCCGAAAACAACCTCAAGAACGAACAGACCCGCCTCGACGAACTCGACGACGTAGTCTCTACAACCGCCAACTCACTCATGGCCCTCACCGTCGGCTGCGCCCGTTGCCACAACCACAAATTCGACGCCATCCCGCAAAAAGATTACTACCGCATGCAAGCCGTCTTCTGGCCCACCAAGCCCGAAGAGAAACCCCTTGTAAAAGCCGAAGACATCGAAAAGCACAAAATCGAAACCAAGCGCATCCAGGACCTCCAGGCCCCCGTCAAGAAAGAGCTCGAAGCTCTGATCAAGCCCTATAAAGACGCCTACATCGCCGAAAAGAAGGCAGCCCTGCCAGACTACATGAAGCAGGCCCTCGCCACCCCGGCCGACCAGCGCAATGAAGGCCAAAAACTAAACGTAGCCCAAATCGAAAAGACCCTCATGGGCACGCCAGAAACCCTTCCCACCCGCTTCACCGCAGCCGACAAAACCCGCTACGACAACCTCAACAAACAAATCGCAGACCTCGGCAAGCAGCTCCCCAAGCCCCTCCCCACGGCCATGGCGATCACCGAAAAGAGCCGCACCCCAGAGCCCAGCTACTTCCTCCACCGTGGCAGCCAGAAAGGCTCCGTAATGCAGCCTGGCGTCCTCAGCGTCGCCCAAACCGAAGAATGGCCCTTCCCCGCCCCGCCCGCTGACTCGACAACAAGCTTCCGCCGTGCCAACTTCGCCAAATGGATCGTCAACCGCGACAATCCCCTCACGGCCCGCGTCATGATCAACCGCGTCTGGCAGCACCACTTCGGCGAAGGCCTCGTCCGTACCCCCAACAACTTCGGCAAGATGGGCGAACGCCCCTCCCACCCCGAGCTCCTCGATTTCCTTAGCGTCGAATTCATGGACAACGGCTGGCACCTCAAGCCCATCCACAAGATGATCCTCATGTCGGACGCCTATCAGATGGCCAGCAACGACATCGAAGCCAATCTCAAAATCGACCCCGAAAACCGGCTCCTCTGGCGCATGCCCCGCCGTCGTATCGAAGGCGAAATCATTCGCGACTCGATCCTCGCAGCCGCCGGCTCCCTCGATAAAACCGTAGGCGGCGAACCCTTCTTCCCCTACATCGATCCCTCGCTTTTCCAGGCATCCAGCAAGCGCAACTGGGTCGGCAAACCCGACAGCGACCCCTCAACCTGGCGTCGCAGCGTCTACGTCTTCTCCAAGCGCAGCATCCCACTGCCCATGTTTGAAGTCTTCGATAAGCCAGACACCATCGGCTCCTGCGCCCGCCGCAACCGCTCCACCGTCGCCCCGCAAGCCCTCATCATGATGAACAACAGCTTCATCGCCTTCCACGCCCAACGCTTCGCCAACCGCCTCACCGAAGAATCAAACGGCAACCAGGAGCGCCTCATCACCCTGGCCTTTGAACACGCCCTCGCCCGCCCTCCCACAAACAGCGAACGCGATCGAGCAACCACCTTCCTGGCACAAAGCAAGGACTCCCTTGTCGACTTCTGCCAGGCACTCTTCAACTCAAACGAATTTGTCTATATCCCCTAACATGAAACAACGATTCTGGTCTCGCAGACAACTCTTGAACAGCGTAGGCGGCGGTATCGCCGGCCTCGCCGCCAACGAACTCCTCCAGGGCGCCTCCCTCATGTCCCCCCGCCAGCCCCACTTCCCGGGCAAGGCCAAGGCCGTCATCTCGATCTTCAACTACGGCGGCGTCAGCCACATCGACACCTTCGACCCCAAGCCCTACCTCGTAAAGCACGCCGGCGAAACCATCCCCGGCAAAGCCATAACCCCCTCGCAAGGCACCCCCGGCGGCCTCATGCCCTCCCTCTGGGAAACCAAGAAGCACGGCCAGTGCGGCATGGACGTTTCAACCCTCTTCCCCCACGTTGCCAAGCACGTCGACAAACTAGCCCTCATCCGCTCGATGTACTCGAAGTCCAACGACCACGCCCCCGCCCTCTACCAGATGAACACCGGCTTCATCCAGACCGGCTACCCCAGCGTAGGCTCCTGGGCCACCTACGGTCTAGGCACTGTCAACCAGAACCTCCCCGCCTTCGTAGTCTTCTCCGACCCCCGCGGCGGTCCCATCGGCGGCGCACCCAACTGGGGCAACGGCTTCATGCCAGCCGCCTACCAGGGCACCCAATTCCGCGCCACCGGCGACCCCATCGTTGACCTCAAGCCCCCCAAAGGCATGGACGACGCACGCCAGCGTAGATGGCTAGCCTTCCTCCAAAAGCAAAACGAAGAGCACCTCGCAAAGAATCCACAAGACAGCGAACTCTCCGCAAGAATCGCCTCCTACGAACTCGCCTACCAGATGCAAACCGAAGCCAGCGACGCCGTCGACATCAACAAAGAGTCTGAGGCCACCAGGTCTCTCTACGGCATCGACGACAAGCGCAGCGAATACGTCGGCCGCCAGGCCCTCATGGCAAGACGACTCGTCGAACGCGGAGTCCGCTACGTCCAGATCTTCTCCGGCGGCGGCAACTTCCAGGAAAGCTGGGACGCCCACTGGGACATCCGTGAAAACCACGAAATGCACTGCGGCGAAACCGACAAGCCCATCGCCGGCCTCCTCGAAGACCTGCAAGCCAGAGGCCTCCTCGACTCAACTCTGATCATCTGGCATGGCGAATTCGGCCGTCTCCCAATCTCCCAGCGCATGGACGGCCGAGACCACAACCCCTACGGCTTCTCCATCTGGATGGCCGGCGGAGGCATCAAAGGCGGCCAGATCGTAGGCTCCACCGACGAATTCGGCCTCGCCGCCGAAGAGAACAAGAAATCGGTAAACGACGTCCACGCCACCATGCTCCACTGCCTGGGATTCGACCACACCAGACTCACTTACCCCTACAACGGCCGCCAATTCCGCCTCACCGACGTAGAAGGCGAAGTCATCAAAGAGATCCTCTCCTAGA
>JAPKYY010000674.1 GCA_026394095.1 Acidobacteriota bacterium
TGGCACCTGTTAGTTGATCGATTGTATTCCGGGTAGGTGTGGAGATTTCTGCGGCCAGGAGGGCGGCAAGGATCATCAGGGTGCTCATGGCTACAGTATGACGCCCTCGATGCTAGCCTGAAGAGATGTGTTTCGCTCCGACCCTACTTGTTCTTCTGATGGCTCAGGCCCCCGCTGCCAAGGCCCCGGCACCTGCTGCGAAAGCGCCTGCGGCAAAACCGGCTGCACCAGCCGCCAAGACCCCGGCCGCCGCTACTGCGCCTAAGGCTCCTGTTGCCGGTGCCGCAAAGCCCGTTGTCAGGACAACCCCAAAGCCTGCCGTTGCCCCGAAGGCAGCTCCCGTTGCGGCACTCAACACGGATGACGACAAGACTGTCTACGCCCTCGGTCTGTCGATTTACCGCTCCATTCAATCTTTCGATTTGTCGCCTGCCGACATCGCCATCATCCAGCGCGCCATCGCCGACGCCGCAGCCAAGCAGCCTGCCGTCCCAATCGAGGAGTGGGGGCCGAAACTGCAGGGGCTTCAACAGAGCCGTGCGGCACGCGTCGCAGAAAAGGAAAAGGCAAACTCAGCCGCTTATCTCGTAAAGGCTGCCAGCGAACTCGGTGCGCTCAAGACCGAGTCTGGCTTGATCTATAAAGAAGTTACCCCCGGCACCGGCCCGTCCCCGACCGCAAGCGACACAGTGAAAGTGCACTACCGCGGCACTCTCACCGATGGAACCGAATTTGACAGTTCTTACAAGCGCAACGAGCCAGCTCAGTTCCCTCTCGGGCAGGTGATTCCCTGCTGGACCGAAGGAGTTCAAAAGATGAAGGTGGGCGGCAAAGCCAAGCTGGTCTGCCCGTCAAGCATCGCCTACGGTGATAGCGGCCGTCCTTCAATTCCTGGCGGCGCTGCGCTTCTCTTTGATATCGAGCTCCTCGAAATCACTACCGCCAAATAGTCCAATTCATTCAAGGTTGAAGTCGATCCTCCGATAACTGACCTCGGAGGCATCGGCTATGGTTGAGGATCGAGACCAGGGGAAGCGGATCCTTGAGATCGAGTACCAGGCGTTGAGCCAGGAAATCACCAGCCTGATGGAAAGCCGCGCCCTTGAGCGTCGCTCGATCGATGAAATCAACCATTGGTGGCGTGATCTCTCGGCGAAGCGGTCACCAGAGGATTTGCTCCGGCACATTTCCGAGTGTGAGTCACTGATCCGGCTGCAGGCCCAGACATCGCAATTTCAGGATCAATACCGCTGCTTGAAGACGCGCTTGGCCGAACTGGGACAGCAACTTGGATATTGGTAAAGAAATTTTCGATTCCAGCAAAAAATTAGTTCAACAAATTCGACAGCTTGCCGAAAAGCGATACGAGCCCTAAGGCCGGGCTGAGCGTTTGCTCTTCCTGGCAGAGCTTGAGCCGCCCGGCCAATGCGATCTTCGGTGCCAAAGATCAGGCACGTTTGCGTGCGCCGGGAGCAAACCGTCGATGAGTCAGTCCGATTCGGGCACAAGCATAATAGAACTGGCCAAGGAAGCTGGGGCCCGCAAGTTGCTCTTGAAGAAAA
>JAPKYY010000457.1 GCA_026394095.1 Acidobacteriota bacterium
GGTCTTACCTCGCAGACAAAGACAAAGAGCGCTGGCAGGAACAATTTGTTGCCCGTTTGCGGAAACGCTTTCCGAAGGCCCGGATTGAATTGCTAACACAGGCATGGGGGGGACGCAATACCGGGAGCTATCTGGCCGAGCCGCCTGGCAGCAGTCACAATTACCGGGAAACCGTGCTGGCTCTAAAGCCCGATCTGATCGTTTCTGAGTTTGTAAATGATGCGGGTCTGAAGCCGGATCAAGTAGAAGAACGCTACAGCAAGCTGCTCGCCGATTTCAAAGAGATTGGTGCGGAGTGGATCATCCTTACACCACACTACGTTCGTCCCGACTGGATGGGCCTGACACAAGAGCGCGATATCGACCAAGACCCAAGGCCCTATGTGGCCGGCCTTCGCCAATTCGCAGCCAGCCATGATGTTGGCCTGGCGGACGCTTCACTCCGCTATGGGCGACTCTGGCGGCAGGGCATTCCCTACAACACCCTGATGCTAAATGCGATCAACCACCCGGATGCGCGGGGGATGCGGATTTTCGCCGACGCTTTGATGGCGCTGTTTCAGTAGCGGCAAAGGCCGTTCCGTTAGGGCCCAGCAGTGCAAGCAGCGTGCTCACCGGATTGCCTTGCTCCAGCGGATGCCTGAGCGGAAGGCTGTAATTTGTGAGGAAAGTCCATTCAGTTGCCACGATCGCTATTATACGACTTGCAAAGCACGTCTTTTATGTCGTATATTTAAAGTCGTGAAACGGAGGTCTTACTAATGACTGAAACCCTTACCCTTCCCGCCGCTGGCGAAAGCCTGGCAAGCAACAAATTGACAGCTGTAACAGTAGCCATGGGCGACGGCATTGGCCCGGAGATCATGACGGCCACGCTGCTCATCCTCAAAGCGGCAAGAGCTGAACTGGATATCGAAGAGATCAAGATCGGAGAATCGGTCTACAAGCAGGGCTTTGCTTCAGGCATAGAACCGGATTCCTGGAAGTCGCTTCGCCGGACTAGCGTCTTTCTAAAGGCACCGATCACGACGCCCCAGGGTGGAGGCTACAAAAGTCTGAACGTCACGATTCGCAAGACACTGGGTCTCTTTGCCAATGTACGGCCGGTAGAGGCTTACTTTCCGTTCGTCAAGACGCGTCATCCGGGAATGGATGTAGTGATCGTTCGCGAGAACGAGGAAGATCTCTACGCCGGGATTGAGCACAGGCAGACCGATGAGGTCTACCAATGCCTGAAGCTGATCACTCGGCCTGGCACAGAAAAGATCATTCGTTTCGCTTTTGAATACGCTCGCCAGCACGGCCGCAAGAAGGTCACCTGCTTCACCAAAGACAACATTATGAAGCTGACCGATGGTCTCTTTCACAAGATCTTCGATGAGGTAGCAGCCGAGTATCCCGAGATCGCTAAAGAACACATGATCGTCGACATCGGAGCCGCTCGACTTGCCAACAACCCCGAGCGCTTTGATGTGATCGTCACACTGAATCTCTACGGTGACATTCTCTCCGACGTTGCCGCTGAGATTGCCGGTTCGGTTGGCCTCGCTGGTTCTTCAAACATCGGCGACAAGATCGCGATGTTTGAAGCGATTCATGGTTCGGCCCCCGACATTGCCGGCAAGAATATTGCGAATCCTTCAGGGCTGATTCAGGGCGCAGTCTTGATGCTGGTTCACATGGGACAGGGTGAAGTGGCAAGCCGAATCAAAAATGCGTTGCTGCGCACCATCGAGGATGGAGTTCATACGGCTGACATTTATGACGAACTCGCAAGCAGTCAGCTGGTGGGGACAGCGGCATTTGCCGATGCCGTGATCGCCAGACTGGGGCAGAAGCCGCAGCAACTGCGTGTCGCCAATTTTGCAGCCAGTGAGAAGGCACCCATGATCCATGTAAAGCGGCGGCCTCCTGCAGTGAAGGAGATTGTCGGAGTGGACGTATTCGTCCACTGGGCAGGAGACGAGCCCGGTGAGCTGGCTTCACAACTGCAATCAGCGGAAAAGGGCCCACTGAAACTGGTGATGATCACCAACCGAGGGGTGAAGGTATGGCCCAATGGCTTTCCTGAAACCTTCTGCACAGACCACTGGCGCTGCCGCTTTCAAGCCGAAGGACAAACCGTCCATCATCGAGACGTCGCCGAGTTGCTGCTGCGCCTGAGCGATACAAAACTCGATGTGATCAAGACCGAAAACCTATGCACCTTTGACGGTGAAGCAGGCTACTCACTTGGCCAGGGCCAGTGAGCTGAGCTGAAGAATGTTGCCCTCGGGGTCCAGCACATCGCAGGCACCCCAAGGGCGCATTTGTACCTCGACGCCTAATGCGCCGAGGCGCTCAAATTCAGATTCTACATTTTCAACTGTGAAGATCAGTTTGACTGGGTAGTCTTCGCGCGGCTCTGGCGGATCGGCGATTTCGATTTCGTCTGCGATGTGATCCGGAATGGCGTGCAGCGAAAGACCCGGGAATTCCACCCACTTGTCTGTGCGCGTATCCGGGTTGGCCTCAAGGCCGAGCAGCTCCTCGTAGAAATGAGTGGCGCGCTCGAAATCTTTGACATAGAGCATTGCCTGATGGAGTTGCATGTGGACCTTAAGACTAGCGTGAAAAAGTCTTGACAACAAGGGTAGGCATCGGCATACTACACCTAGATACACTATGCCTAGAATCGAAATGCCTTCTGGTGCGCTGGGACTATTGATCCTTCGCGTGCTTCGATCTGGATCTTTACACGGTTATGCAATCGCGCAACGAATCCATGTTTTGTCTTCAGATGTACTGAAGGTAGAAGAGGGTTCGCTCTACCCTGCCCTGCAAAAGATGCTGCAAAAGGGTTGGGTGAGCGCGGAGTGGGGTGTTTCTGAAACGAATCGCAAAGTAAGGTTTTACGAACTCACCAAGGCTGGCCAGAAGCAGTTGGACGAAGAGCTTGCGGCTTATGAGCAAGTGAGTTTGGCGATCCAGACGGTTCTCAAAGGGGCATAGCATGCTGCGCAAGATTCATTACCTGCTGAACCGGAAGCGCCTGGATCAAGAGCTGGCCGAGGAAATGGAGTTTCATCGCGAGATGGCGGCTGCTAAGGATGGGGTGCCATTTGGAAACCCACTCCGCTTGCGAGAAGAGGTAAGAGATAGCTGGGGTTGGACCTGGATTGACGACCTGCAGCAGGACCTCAAGTATGGCCTGCGCAAACTCTCCGCTACGCCCGGCTTTACCGCAATGGCTGTGTTGATGCTGGCTGTGGGAATTGGCGTGAATGTGGCAGCATTTGGCTTCTTCAATATGGTGGCGCTGCGGCCACTGCCGGTGCGAGACGCACAATCGCTGTTGCGATTCCAACGCGAAGCCCAGGATAGCTTCTCTACAGCCATCGCCTATCCGGCATTCGAGTTCTACCGCAACAATGCCAGGACAGTAAGTGGCTGGATTGGGGTGAGCCGCAATTCACTTCGGATCAACGACGAAACCCAAACTTCAGCAGTGCATTTTGTCAATGCCGATTACTTCACCCAGTTGGGTGCGGGCATGCAGATGGGCAGGAGCTTTGGCGGGGAGCGAGAAGTTGGCGTGGCTGTACTGAGCTATGGCTATTGGCAGCGGCGCTTCGGTGGAGATCCGTCGATACTGGGCAAAACGATTCTGCTCAATCAGACGCCTGCAACCGTGATTGGCGTCAGTTCAAAGCAGTTCAGCGGCTTGCATATGGAAGCCCCGGCGGCTTGGTTGCGGCTGGAAGATCACCCTACCTACGTGAGCGGAAGCACACTGTTGACCAACTACTCAACTGGCACCAAAGGAGTGATCGCCAAGGGTGCAGCCGGCATTGAATGCTACGGACGGCTAGTGGAAGGTAGCAACCGTTCTGCTGCGGCACAGGAACTCCAGGCGCTTACAGCGGAATTGCGCAAGCAACATCCGGATGACTTCTGGGAGCAGGAGCGCATCACCAGCGAAGCGGGCGGCTATGCGCTGCAGGTGCGCGAAGAAATGATGCCCATGTTGATCCTCGGTGCAACACTTTGTCTGCTGATTCTCATTGCCGCCTGCGGCAATCTTGGCGGGCTTCTGATGGCCCGGGGTGTGGCAAGGCAACGAGAGATGGCGATCCGGCGGGACATTGGGGCTGGCCGCGGGCGGCTGGTGAAGCAACTCTTCACTGAGAGTTTGCTGCTTGCCGGAATGGGGCTGGTGGCGGGGCTGATCCTCGCGTATGCGGCCATGCAGATCTTGCTGGGGCTGACAGAAGCACCAGAGTGGCTCGAGGTCTCAGCGGACTGGCGCGTGATAGCTTTCGCCTTAGTTCTGGGCTTTCTTGCGGCAATCGTATTCGGGTTGAGTCCTGCAATTCAACTGGCAAAACAGAAGACGGGCAGAATGAGGGGCATTCTGCTGGGAGCACAGATAGCGGCCAGTTGCGTGCTGCTGATCGTGTCTGGTCTGCTGGTGCGAGCACTGAATCACGTGCTCGCATTGAACCCGGGCTTTGAATATGAACAGGTTGTGGCCGTGGATCCAGACCTGAAGACCTACGGCTATTCCACAGCCGCGGCACAAAACTATTTCAGAACGATGAAGGCTCGGCTTGAGGGCACAGGCTCCCTGGCATTGACGGCAACTGCACCCTTAGGGCGCCGGAATGTCGGACGAGCACACATGGAACATAAAGGCTCCTTTATCGACATCTATATGTTGCGTGTCGAGCCAGAGTTCTTTACGACGATATTCCGGGCAAGGCGAACAAGCATACCGGGGTGAGGAGCCGGGCGAGCGGGAAGCGATGACGGGGAACCCGGCGCTCGCTCCGTACCCGTTGCCATTATACGCGCACGCGAAGGGAAAAAC
>JAPKYY010000806.1 GCA_026394095.1 Acidobacteriota bacterium
GTGACGTTCTTCGGCTTCGTCTTCCATTGCAGCTCAAAGCCTGGCTTGCGCATCGTCTGCTCGGAAATCTTGCCGTCGAAGCGCAACCAGTAGGACCGCTGTACGTCGTTGCCGACCGTCATCCAGTCATTACCGCCGCGCTGGGCCAGGCTAACGCCCAGCGCCAGAGTGGCGCAAGTGGCGATTCGAAATGGGCGTGGGAAACTGAGCATCAAAAAAACTCCTCAAGACGTGAACACTGCATCAAAATCATATACCGAAAGCCTCTGCTTTTGTGTGGGTGATCTGCTGCTGTTTGGTATATATTGGTCGATTCACAGGAAGAATTATGAAGATCGCATTGTTATTTCTCATGAGCTCAGTTCTCGGCGCGTTTCAGGCGAGCTGGCTGACCGATGGTGGCGACCCGCAACGGAACAACTGGCAGAAAGACGAAAAGCTGCTCAGCGTCTCCACCGTCAAAGATATTCAGTTGCTCTGGCGTATCAAGCTCGAAAATGAAACACGAGCGATGCATAATCTTCTGCCGCCTTTGGTCATTGGCAGCGTGGATACCCCCAGCGGGAAAAAACAGTTGGCCATTCAGGCTGGTGTTTCCGATCACGTCTATGCAATCGATACCGCCACGGGCAAGGTCTTCTGGCACACGCAGTTCGAGAACACCTACAAAGAAGCTCAGAACAGCCGACCTTCCGTTCTCTGTCCTGGTGGCATGACGGCTAACGTCACCATCGGCCCCGCCGGCCCCGGCAAGTACACCATCTACGCCGCTTCCTGGGATGGCCGCTTGCACCAGTTGAATGCCGCTGACGGCAAGCACATCACCGAGCCCAACAAATTCATGCCTCCCAACGGCAAGCCCTATGCAATGAACCTTTGGAAGAATGTCATCTACACCCACTCGGCACAAGGCTGCGGTGGCAATCCGAACATTGCCTACACCTACGATCTCGCAACCAACAAGGTGGGCAGCTGGGGCCCGGCCGGCGGCGGTATGTGGGGACGTTCCGGCCCTGCCATTTCTGCCGTGCACGACACCATGTACACCGGCACCGGCGATGGCCGCTGGGATCCCGAAAACGGCGTCTACGGCAACGGCATGATTGGCGTCCGTCAAAACAAAACCACCAAGTCTTTGGAACTGGTCGACTACTACGGGCCTTCCAACGCCGAGTGGCTCGTCAAGCGCGATCTCGACATGCAGGTTACTCCCACCATCTTTAGCTACAAGGGCCGCGAGTACATGGTGGATGCCAGTAAGGAATGCCGCCTCTACTTTATGGATACCGAATCCATTGGCGGTGACGACCACCGCACCCCACTCGAGCGCACACCTCTCATCTGCAACGAGATGGTTGACTTCGCCGAAGCCGGCATCTGGGGTTCGCTCACAAGCTGGGAAGACTCGAAGGGCCAGCGCTGGGTACTCACTCCCTTCTGGGGCCCCAAGCATTCCAAGTACAAGGCGCCGATTGAAAACGGCCTGGTCAAGAAGGGCGCAATCGCAGCCTTTAAAGTCGTCGATGGTAAGAACGGCAAGCCAACGCTGCAGCCTGCGTGGATCTCTCGCGATATGGATCAGGCCGAGCCACCGGTAATTGCCAACGGCGTGGTCTTTGCTTATGGCAGCGGTGAGAATACCGCTCAGGCCTTCCCGGACGTGGGTCTGGACTTCCGTCTGGAGCGCCGCGCCGCCAAGTCTACCCACGCAGTTCTGTATGCTCTCGATGCGCAGACTGGCAAAGAGCTCTGGAACTCCGGCAAGCAGATTCCGATGTGGAATCACTGGAGTGGCATTGCCGTAGCCGACGGCAAGATCTACATCAATACCTTTGACGGCGAGCTCTTCTGCTTCGGTCTTAAGAAGTAGTTATGCGCCGGCTGCTGTTTGCCACACTCCTGGGTCTGCCTCTACTGGGGCAAACTCTCGCAGAGCTGGAGGCGGAGAACACCCGGCTTCGGCTGGCGGTCTCGGATTTGACGCTTGAGAAGCTGATCCTGAAAGAGGCTGCCTCGGGAAACTTCTAAGCCCCGCGCGTCGCCGCGCCTGCGTGGAGCATGACCCCGATGGCCGTCGACATCCTGCGGCCCCTGCCCTACATCGCTGGGCGTGCAGACTTCGTCTTCACGACGAACGGACGAACTC